>CAZLJS010000134.1:0-4868 GCA_964559895.1 uncultured Sangeribacter sp. | reverse complement strand
AGAGTCATCATATAAGCCACGTGAGGCGTCATGTAGGCGCCGAGGTTCATCAATGCGTCTTTGCGCAGTTGGCTTGCGAAATCGTTCAATCCGTAGTCGAGGATAAGGCCTCCGATGCAGGTGGCTCCTCCCGACACATATTTAGTGGCGGAGACAACCTCCACATCCACTCCGGCAGCCTTGGCGTTGAAGATGGTGAAGGGCACCATAGTGGTGTCTGCCACTACCGCCACGCCACGTTTGTGGGCTACGGCTGCCACTGCCTCCACGTCGGCTATCTCCATCTGCGGGTTGGTGATGGTCTCGAAGAATACGCAACAGGTGTTCTCGTCGATAGCCGCCTCTACTTGCGCGGTGTCGGTGACATCCACGAAGCGGGCCTCCACACCAAAGCGGCGCAAGGTGGCGGAGAGTAGCAGGTAGGAGTTGCCGAAGAGGTGGCGCGAGGTGACGATGTTCTTTCCTGCTGCGGCGATGGTGAGCAGGGTGTTGCTGATAGCTGCCATGCCGGAGCTTACCGCGATCACATCCTTGGCACCGGTGATGTTGGCGATCTTACGCTCCAGGTAGATAACGGTGGGGTTGGTGACACGTGAATAGTCGGGCATATCTACACGACCACAGAAGGCGTCGGCCATCTCCACGGCGTTGTCAAACTCATAAGCCACGCTGTGATAGACCGGCATTGATAATGAATTATATGCGTCCCTTTGCTGATAAGGGAAATGTATAGCTTTTGTCTGTTGTTTCATCTCTGGTTTAGTTTTATGACGGTATTACTTTTAGTCCAAAGGATAAGCGGCGACGAAGATTTTGCGGCGACGCAGCTCCTCTTGCGCTGTGAGCAGGGAGCGGAGGGATAGCTTACCTACCACGTATTTATTATCCTTTGACTCATAGCTCTCATAAATTTCGCTGAAGCGCACCACTTCCAGGTCGAAAGGCTCGGAGTAGCGGAAATATACTCTGAAATAGATATCATTGTCATAGACGGGGAGGAGGCTGTTGTGGCGCTTCTTATACTCATATTTATAGTCGTATAGGCAAGCGGTGATGTCGCTAAGCACTGCCGAGCCGGTGGGATGGCCTCCGGCACCGCGACCAAACATGAACTGTTTGTCGTAGAAGAGACCTTTGATAACCACGCCGTTGAACTCATCCTCCACGCTATATATATATTTGTTGCGGGAGATGAGCTGTGGCATCACGCACATCAGTAGCTTATTGTCGGGAGTCTTCTCCACGTGAGCCACCAGCTTGATGCGACGGTCTTTCTCGTTGGCGAATCGGATGTCGGCATCGTTCATGGCAGAGATGCCATAGGTGAATATCTTCTCCGGTGCCACATACACGCCGAAGGCATGGACGGTGATGATGATAAGTTTAAAGAGGGAGTCCCAGCCGTCGATGTCCAGCGAGGGATTGCTCTCCACGAAACCGAGGTCGCGAGCCAGCTTCAGCGCATCGTGATAGCTCATGTTCTCGTTGAAGATTTTAGATAGAATGAAGTTGGAACTGCCGTTGAGGATACCTTTCACAGATATGAGCAGGTCATTGTCGTAATACTCCTCGAGGTTGCGTATCACAGGGATACTGCCGCACGCCGATGCGTCGTATAGCAGGGCGGTGCCGGTGGCCTTTTGCAGCTCTATCAACTCCTCGATGTGGTAGGCGAGCATCTTCTTGTTGCCCGACACCACACGCTTCCCGGCATTGAGGGCGCGTTTCACTATCTCAAACGAAGCCTCGGCGTCGTCGATAAGCTCCACGATGAAATTTATCTCAGGGTCGGAGAAGATATCTTCGGCGTTGTCTGTGAAGTTTGCCACTACGCCGCGCGGTTTGTTTATGTCGCGCACACAGATACGTTTGATTTCAACATGGCGTGAGGAGATGCGCTCCAGCAGTTCGTATAGACCTTTGCCTACGGTGCCGAAGCCAAAGAGCCCTATGTTTATCTTTTTATCATCCATGATATTACTATTTCTCTAAAAACTTATTAATGATGATATTGAGCTTCTCATTCTCAATCAGGAAGCCGTCGTGGCCAAATTCCGAGTCTATCAAGTGATATTCCACGTTGGGGATATATCGTATGAAGTCATCGTGGTCGGCGGGGGTGAAGAGTATGTCGGAGCTGATAGCCACCACAAGTGCTTGTGGTTTGAAGTGGGAGAGTACAGCCTGTTTGTCGCCACGACCGCGGTAGATATTGTGTGAATCCACGGCTTGCGATAAGCGGTAGTAGGAATAGACATTAAATCTGTTGCAAAGTTTCTCGCCTTGGTAACGTTGGTAGGAGTGGACCTTACGGCGGAAAGTGTCGGTATATTCAGGCGTGTCTTTCTGAGTAAGGTCGTAGGCGTTGCCACCGCGATAGCTGAGAAGTGCGATAGAGCGAGCTGTGGCTATCCCTTTCCAACCTGCGTCGTCGCGGCGTTGACCAAAGGTGGCGTCGGCCTCTATCGCCATGCGTTGTGACTCGTTGAAGGCTGCCGCCCAAGGAGTGGAGATAGGCGCGGTGGCGATGAGCACTGCCTTGTCGGCAAAGTCGGGGTCGGTGAGAGCCCATTCCATACATTGGAAGCCTCCCAGGGAACTGCCGATGAGCATCTTGACGTGGTCGATGCCTAACGCGTCGGCGAGGATGCGGTGGCCTTTGACGATGTCGCGGATAGTGAAGCGGGGAAAGTCGCCGTAGTATTTCTCTCCGGTAAGGGGTGAGACGCTGAGTGGTCCGGTGGTGCCGTAGTGCGAGCCAAGCACGTTGGCGCAGATGATGAAGTAGCGTTCCGGGTCGAGGAAGCGGCCACGTTCCACAGTGCCGGGCCACCAGTCAGCCACATCGGAGTTAGCGGTGAGCGCGTGGCATACCCAGATGACGTTGCTCTTGTCGGTGTTGAGTGTGCCGAAAGTATGGTAGGCTATGGTGAGCTCGGGAAGCGATTCCCCACTCTCCAAGGTGAATTCGTGATGATATGTATAGCTATGTTGCATGCGTTGGTCATTTAGTGGAACGGAGAGGAATTCCTAATGGTTATAAACAATGCTTATCCTTCGTGCAAAGGATACTAACGAGGAGATGAAAAAATAAAATATCGGGGATACAGCCTTACGCAAAGGCATAGATAGAAATACGTGCCTAGCGGCACATTCGCATGACCATAGCTGAGCTATTCATTAGCTCATGACGCATAAATTTACTTATGTAGATGTCAATTGTTTTCATATTCCGCTGCAAAGATACGAAAAATATTGTAACTACACAAAAAAGTGCACAAAAGTTCAAAAATAGTCGTGTTGGTTTGTCGGTTGGTCACGGAGAAGCGGGCGCTCTATGGAGCGTCCCGCAGGCAAGCCGTGTAATCTTAATTGGCGAAATCTACCGACAGTCCCATCTGGAAACGACGGGGATTGAGTGGATAGCCCGGCATGGCGAAATAGTTGGTGCCAAACCAGCCTTGGTTGACGTGGCTGAAGAGCAGGAAGAAGCGTGTCTTGTAGAGCTTACAGGTCACGTAGGCGTTGCAGAAGGGATAGTTGCCGACCGCTTTCTCGTTTTGTACGTGGAAGGTCATGGTGGCCGGTTGGTAGAGGTAGCCGTTGTAGCGGGTATAGTAGTCGCAATCTACACCAAACTGCACTTGAAACGATTTGAATGCTTTAAACTGAATATACATATTGGAATAGACACTCAGTTCCGGCAATGGCAATACCTCCTGCTTGGAACAGGTCTGATATGTGACGGTGTTGTCCCAATGCCAGATGCCCAACTTCAGTTTCTGCTCCAGGGTGGCGGAGAAGACTTGTACGCTACCACCTGCTTGGCGCGGCAATCCTTCGGTGTCGAAGTATATGAGGTTTTGCATATTCTGCACTCCGGCTTTGATGCGGGTGTTGCTCCATGGGATGAAGAGGTCACCTTCGGCGCGGAACGTGCGGGTCTTGCCGAAGTCATTGTTCCAGGCGAAGTGGTTTGAGATATAGTGGTTGAGCAGATAGGAGGGGGCTTCGTTGCGGAAGAAACCGGTAGCTGCTATCTCCACGGTGTCGCCAAGTAGCTTAAAGCGGGTGGCGATGTTTCCTTTGACGTCGATGTCGCCTACCACGTCGCCTATCAACCCGAATTTAGCATCGGCGTCGTAGCGCAGGTGCGCTCCGGTGGACTTATCCAGTCTGCCTCCCACCCATAGCAGGTTTTGTGTCGCCTTGGGGGTGATCTCAAAATTCTCAGGTAGCGGCGTTATAAGCGCCTCCGGATCATATTCCGTCTGGGTGTATTTGCGTATCTCATATGTAGCGTAAGCCGAGAGCCCGAACTTTACCCAGGGCTTGAAACCTTCCACCATCGACATGCCAAGGGTGTTGCTGACGGAGCTATAGCTTGTGCGGTCGTTGGTCTCCTGGTCGCTGAAATAGCTGTTGGTCCAGAAGTCGGTCTCTGCCGATGATGATGTGTTGCGGAATGTGTGGCGCGCTTTGCGATAATCAAAGGTGTGGATGAATTTCACTACCGGCACATATACCTGTCGGGTGAGGGTATCGTTGACCACTTCGTCGCGCCAATAACCTATCTTGTATGCATGGTTGAGGAAGAATTCTGTGGTGTGGAGACGGGTGTGCGCCGCGGTGAGGTTGGTGGGGATACTCTTAGCTTGGATGCTGCTCACACCGCCTTGGAGCTCTGCCGGATCGGTGATGTAGAGGTCGTTGGTGATTCCTCCATTCTCCTTATTCAGCATACTGTTTTGGTTGAAGAATGCTTGCATCTCATATCTGTCGCCGCGGTAATATCCCGAGGCGCCATAGACATAGTCCTTGGCTGCTTGATAGTTGTAGCATCCTTTGGAGTAGAGGTAGTCGAAGTG
>CAZLJS010000133.1:0-4879 GCA_964559895.1 uncultured Sangeribacter sp. | reverse complement strand
TGCTCAGCTCGATACGCATCTTTATTATAAGGAGGTCGTGGAAGTTGTGGTGGGGAAGGATATGCAGCGTGCGCGCCAGTTCCCTCTCAGCATAGACATATGCCTCGCGAAACGCCTCCTTTGTCACCTCAATGCCGGCATGTTGGTAGCCGCGCCAGATGACCTCGCTCCAGTGCTCACCAGCACTGTCGATGGTGCCTCCATAGTCAAAGATGACACCCTTGAGTCGTGATACGTTAATATTCGCCATCGTTGATTCTCTTTACAAAGTTCTTACAGATATTCTCGTGGCGACAGATCATATACACCATTAATATATTAAGCACAGTGAGCTCAAAAGCAAAGTATAGCCATGGCATCCGGAATACGCAGATGGCAAAGAAGATGGCAAACGCGCGTGTGTTGAACGATAATATATTGGTGTATTTCATCAGTGGTTTGCTCTTGGCGCGGAAGTCTTCGCGGAATTTCACCGAGATCTCGTTGCCGAAGTGGTTAACCAATGTGCGTCGCAAGTTTTGCATATTGGGGGTGCGTTTCTCCTGGCCTACTGTATAGTTGGTGTAGAACATTAGGCATAGTTTCTGGAAGAAGTTTTTGCTCCAGCTGAGCTCGTGGAACTTCACCCACAGTTTGGCAGCGCTCTCCTCAAGCTCCGTTCCCTCCTTGCCTTTGACAAAGAAGAGGTGGAACTGGCGATAATAGTCAGCCATGGCGGCTTGTGTGGCGTGGCAGATACCGGTCACCACGGCTATTACCCAGATGAGCCAGGTGTGGGCCATGAAGAAGTCGCTTGTCACATTCTCGCGCAAGCAGATGGCGATATAGATGGCGGCAAACCATATGTCGCCGCTTACACCGTCTAGGATGCGTCCTATGCGGGAGTACTGTTTGGTGAGACGTGCCAGCTGTCCATCGGCGCTGTCGCAGATATCTGCCATTACCAATAGTATCATACCGCCTAGGTTTACCCACACATTATTATAATAGCACATCACTCCCGCGCCTAGGCCCAGGAAGATGGAGATAATCGTAATCACGTTGGGGGTGATGCCCAACCCTTTGCTAATCACAGCGCAGAGATAGCCTATCGGACGGTAAAAGAGAAGGTCAAACGTCTCCTCGGTGTCCATAGACTTCAAACTAGCCTTATATTCAGCCTTTATTTCTGATAGTTTCTTCACAATAGCAATATTAGAGTTTCTCGTTTATAATGCCGATAATAGCCTTGGCGATGTAGGGCGCGGCTTTGGCGCGGCATGGCGCGAAGCTGGGCCAGTCGTTGAAGTCTATTATGCGTATCTCGCCTGTCTCCGACACGATGCAGTCGCCGCCATACACTACGATGTCGAGCGTCTCCGCTGCCTGGTGACAGATATCCTTCAGGTAGTTCAAGTCAAAGGGCAATCCCTGTGAATGTCCGTTGATAGCCTCGTGGCCATACTTGCTGTGACCATTGTCGAAGGGGTAGAACCAGAAGAAGAACGGGGAGTTGCGGATGCCGTAGAACTTAATCAAGTCGCCGGGGAGGTGGCGGTTGATTACCGCGCGACGGATGCCGCGGTAGAAATACTCTTGCAGCACCTCTTGCGCCTCTTCGGCATGGCGGCAATAGCTAACGTCCTCCTTGTGCATGGCGTGGAAATCGCCGCGCTTGATCCAGCACTCGGTGTAGTTACCCTCCTTCAGCTCTTTAATCACCGACTCGTTGGTGTTGACAATCAAGCTGTCGGGGTAGGGGATATTATGACCCATCAGGATGCGGGTCATGCGCTCGCGTGTACAGTTCTCAATGCCGAAACCGGAGTTGATTACCAATTTGCCTTGGTTCTCCAGCAGCTTAAGCTTACCGATAGAGGCCTGCTCGCGACACATGTTCACGATCACAGACTCCTCCAGGAAATCCTGTTGAAACTGTTCCTCACTATATATATTTACCTCAAAACCGCGTTTGCGCAGATGATCTGCCGTAGCGTTGAATATTGCGGCATCATTACCGATATGGTTGGGAGAATAAGCGCCGGCGCGCATCACTCCCGCTATCTTTATATCACTCATTACCTTATTTACTATTAATGAACGCCAGGGCCTTATCTATATCGCCCACATGGTCCACATCTAATATCTTTTCTAATTCATAACCCTGAAGGTGGAGACCTGCGCTGATAAGGGCTCTCTGGAAGTTGCGCATACGGCTCACGCCGTTGGCCATGCACTCCTCCAGCACCGTGATGGCGCTCTGGTCGAGACCATAGATGCCTCCCGACACGTAGCGTGCTCCTTCCCAGCTCTCGTCGCGGAACGCTACTATCTTATCGTTGGCGTCCACCTCTATATATAGCGGCTTCTCATCGTCGATATAGCTCGTCATCGCCATCATGCCGTCAATGCTCGCGTCTGCCTGACTGAACGCTTTGGCATACGCCTTAAACGGCTCCTCCTTGAAGATGGTATCTACCGTGGTCAAGATAAACCTGCCCTTACCCTTCATCAAGCGGCTCAGCTCATAGAAACTGTGCATTGAGCTGGGTGTGGATTTCACAATGATGTTAAGCGGAATCGATAGGCGTGTCTTTAGCGATGCCACAAACGCCTGCACCTCCTGCATCTGTTCGTTGACAATTATGCTCACACTCTCCGCTCCCGATGACTCAAAAATGCGGATGAGACGTTCCACCATCGCCACACCATTAAGTTCTATCAGCGGCTTTGGCTTTAGCGCCCCCTCTTGTGCCAATCGGGATCCCTCTCCCGCGGCGATTATTCCGTAATGCATATCTTTTTATTAATTTCTCTTCAATTTTATCTGTAGTGACGCACCGTGGCGCGTCTGCTTCGTTGCGGCCGAATTTAAATCTCCGGTTCCGGCTCCTTGCTCAGGTCAATGGTCTTATCCGCGCCACGCTCCACATACTGCTTGCGTAGCGGATTCATCTTTGAACGCAGATACGTCTTGCGACGACGATAGATGTCGCACGCCTCATAGATAGCGTGACGCATTGACGTGGCGTCAGCCTCCCCTTTGCCGGCAATATCGTAGCCCGTGCCGTGGTCTGGCGATGTGCGCACATACTTCAGCCCGGCTGTGAAATTAACGCCGTCGGCACCAGCTTCTAGCTTAAACGGAGTCAGTCCCTGGTCGTGATACATCGCCAGTACACCATCAAAGTTGCGATACGTGCCGCTGCCAAAGAATCCATCCGACGGGAACGGCCCAAACGCCATTATCTCCTCGTCAAACGCACGCTTGATGGCTGGCTTAATTACGCGTGTCTCTTCGTCGCCCAATAGCCCGTCATCGCCACCATGTGGATTAAGCGACAACACCGCGATACGTGGCCTGGTAAGCCCAAAGTCCTGAATCAACGCCGTGTTGAAACTCTTAATCTTGTCATACACCAAATTTTCAGTGAGATGAGCAGCTATCTCCGACACCGCCAAGTGATTCGTCACTAGTGCCATGCGTAAATTATCCTTGAAAAGTATCATCAGCGCCTTGTCCGACGTCTTAGTGGCATCCACAGATGTCTCTACGCTATCAGTAGGCTCTGCGTTGTCGGTAGCCTCAGAGGTGTCCTCCGTAGGCTCCTCCTCTTCATCCTCCACATCCTCGTCGATAGCGCCAAGCTTCGCCTGGAGATATTCAGTGTGCCCCGTGTAAGGGAACAGGTCACTGTGAATAGCATGCTTATTGATAGGCGCTGTCACCAACACGTCGATGCTCCCTTCCTTGAGCGCCTCCACGGCAGCGTCCAGCGACAATACAGCGGCACGCCCCGCCTCTGCGGTCGCCTTTCCCATATCTACCTTGAGCTCTCCATCCACAATATTAACAAGGTTCACCACGCCATCCTTTGCCTGACGCACGGTGTTTACTTGGTTCACCGCAAAATTCTCGATCCCCAAGACCTTCTTATAATAGCCGATAAGTTTAGCCGATCCGAAGATTATCGGAGTGCATAGCTCGCACATCCGTTCATCCTCCAATGCTTTAATTATAACCTCATACGATATACCATTGATATCCCCATGAGTAATACCTACCTTCAACATGCTTAACTTTTCAAATTGATTGAACCGCAAAATTACAAAAAAAATCCGATTATTATTAATTAATGTGCATATTTCCCACCATACCACCCCTTTTCCACCCCGCGTTCCCCATAAAGCTAGGCCTCGCGCCCTAGCTTTAGCAGTGCTGAGGGCGCAAGCCCGAAGGTGTCAGGCGGTAGCCTTGTGTCAGCCGCCATCCCCATCTGAGCCGCCCGGCCCCCTTCTTCTCCTTTCCCCGTTTTTTGCTGCTTTGGGCAAGCAGAGCTGCCCCGCCCCTTCTTCGCCTTTTCCCCCGTTTTTTGCCACTTTAGGCAAGCAAAGCTGCCCCGCCGCCCCCTTCTTCTCCTTTCCTCTTTTTGCCGCTTTTAGTTAGCGAGGTCGCCCGGCCCGCCTTTTCCCCGTGCGGAGCTGTTCAGTTCAAAAGCACCTGCTTTTGCTTTTAGCCATCCTTTCCGCTTTTCTCCTCACTTCCTGCCTCAGCGGGTTAGCGCCGCCTCCTTTCCCCACTTTTCCCATAAAGCTAGGGCGCGAGGCCTAGCTTTAGCAGTGCTGAGGGCGCAAGCCCGAAGTTGTCAGGCGGTAGCCCCAAGTCTGGCGCCGCCCCTTCTTCGCCTTTCCCCTCTTTTTGCCGCTTTGAGTTAGCGAGGCCGCCTCGCCGCCACTTCTTCGCCTCTTCCCCTCTTTTTGCCACTTTAGGCAAGCAGAGCTGTCCCGGCCCCCTTCTTCGCCTTTCCCCTCTTTTTTGCCGCTTTGAGTTAGCGAGGCCGCCCCGCGCGCCTTTTCCCCGTGCGGAGCTGTTCAGTTCAAAAGCACCTGCTTTTGCTTT
>CAZLJS010000132.1:0-4898 GCA_964559895.1 uncultured Sangeribacter sp. | reverse complement strand
GGGACTACGGGCTGCTCCTTCTCCGGTTTAGGCTCCGGTTGCTCATCGGGGCTTTGGTCGGGGGCGGGCTCCTCGTCGGCAGGTTCACTAACAGCCGGTGCCATAACCACATCGGACTCCTCGTCGGCCGGTTCACTGTCAGCCGGTGCCACAACATCATCGGGTTGCTCGTCGGCCTCTTCGGCAGGTGCTGCTTTGTCGGCTTTGGCATCCTCTTCTGCGGCCTCTTGCGTGGCCTCCACATCTTCGATGGTGGCGGTTTCTTGGAATCGGAAGTATTCCTCAAATGAACGTCCGCGGCGTAGCAGAAGTTCGAAGTTGGCTTGCGATATCATGATTGGGCGCACGCACTCGGGTAGGTCGAAATTGTTCTCACGCGCCATGATGGAGCGGTAGCGTTCCAGCTCCTTCATATTGGTGAACCCTTTGACGATAAGCAGGCCAACGTTGCCGAAGCTCATCTGCTCGAGGTCGTAGTCCTTCACCAGCACGTAGGAGAAGTTGTGTCGCGCCACGTCGTAGAGCAGCTGGTTGGCGTTGATGGAGTCGCGGGGGAATGCGAGGACGAGCAGCTGTGGTTTGTTGGGGTCGCGTTCAAACTCCACGGGTTGTCCATCGTCGGCGATGGAGTCCATGGAAGCGCTGAGGCGTGTCTCCCAAAGCATACCGCGGGTGTTGCTGCCGCCACCTTGTAGTGCGCGGCCCTGGCGGATACCCTTCATAATGTTGCCTGCCACCTCAGTCATGTCGGTGTCGGGCCATTTGTCGAGGAGGTATGTGAGGCGCTCCTTAAAGGTGTCGTAGTCCTTCTGAGTGAAGTATGCTAGAGCGTCGATAAATACGAATTTAGGGAGGATGCCGGAGAGGGGATAGTCGGCCTCCATCTTGTTGGTGAGGGTGTGTACCTGGGAGTTGTTGTCGTCGAGATAAGACTGGTAAGCCTCCTTGTACATATCCTCCTGTCGGGCAGCCATGGTGCGCAGATTGTCGAAGTAGTTGGGGTCTGCCATCGCCATGCCGTAGGGGGATTCGGGGAAGTTTGTTACCACCAATAGGCGGTATTTCTCGGCCTCGTCGGCGTTGTCGTCGCGCATCGCCATCATGTACATGTTGTAATAGACGTCGAGGCGGTAGATATTGTCGGGGTAACGGGTGTTGAGCGTGTTAAACTCTTTGCGTGCCGAGAGGTAGTCCATGAGCTTGTCTTTGAGGATGACGCCCATGTTATAAAGGCCCTCTTGGATGATGTCGTTGCAATTCTGAATCTCTTCCTCGGTCTTGGGAATGTTTTTGAAGTAATATTCCGGTTGGTGAGGATCCTCGGTTTTAGCGACAGCTGCTTTCTCCTCGGGGTTATCTGATTTGTCGGATTTCTCGCCATTGTCGGCGCCATCGGCTGAGTCCTGCTCCTCGGGTTCCTCCTCTACGGAGTAGGATGTTTTATCGCGGCGTCGCCAGTCATCTTCGAGCTTACGAGCGCCCCATTTGCGTTGGAACTCAGTCTTACCGGCGTTTTTGGTAGTTTCGTTGTAGAAGTACCATGATTTGTCGGTGTTGAGGGTGTATTGTTTAGGGGCGTTGGGGTCGTCGGAGGCAGTGGCGTTGCCCTGTTGGCTGGCGAGGTATTCCTCTCGTTTGGCTGCGTCGGCGGCCTCCTTCTCCTTCTTGGTATATTCGTCGGCGAGGCGTTTGCATACCTTCATCTGCTCCTCTTCGGTCATCTTGGATAGGTCCAGAAGGGAGTCTTGCAGCTGCACGTTGCCGGAATAAACAGAGAGCTCGTCGAGGACGTCGCTACGCTTCTTGAGCATCTTGTAGTCGGGGTAGTTGGTGGGCAGCTGCGGCACCGCTTCGGAGTAGCATGGTTGCGCCTTGACGTAGTCCCCTTCGGCAAATAGGATGTTACCCAGGGCTAGTTGCGGCAGCGCCTTGTTGATGTCGGAGTGAGTGGATTTCTCCACAGCGAGGCGGTAGTTCTCTTTGGCGTTGGCGGTGTCTTGGCGCGAGAGGTAAAGGTTGCCTATGGCGTAGTAAATCTGGTCGAAATACTCCTTATTGCGCTCATAGTGCGTCATCGCTTTCAGGGAAGCTACTTCGCTTTTGATGTTGGATCCGGTATATACTTCGCTCTGCTTTATGCGTGCGTTGAACTTGGCGCGGTAGTCGAGGCCGGCACCGGAGCCTGCCTTGCGGAACGCGTCGTATGCTTGCTGTCGTTTCCCTTCGTGGGCATATACCTGTCCGAGAAGGAAATAGATGCGGTTTTTCTGTGTGCCGTGTGAGGATTTGGCAGCTAAGGCGAGGTATTGAGGTGCTTTGTCGTAGTCGCCTGAGCGCACCAGATAGTCGCCCATCACGAAGTTATATAGGTTGGTCAGGGAGGATGTGGTGAGCTGTTTCTCCTTGATATGGACGAGGATATTCTCCGCCTCATAGTTCCAGTCGAGGGCGCAGTAGCAACGCGCTTGCCAAAGGAGCGCCTCAGTCACCACTTCCGGTTTCCATTTGAAGTGACGAGCGATGTAGAAGAATGTAGCAGCGGCGCCGAGGAAGTCGCCGTTGAGGTATTGAGCGCGGCCCATCATGAGCCATGCGTTGTGGAGGAAGGGGTTGAACTCCTCGCGGTTGCGGAAGTCTTTCTCTTTCTGTGAGTTACCCTTCTTGGCGGGTTTCTTCTTGATTGAGTGAAGCTGGATGGACTTCTGCATCTTCTCTATGGTGCGTTTGAAATCGCCTGTCGGTTGCGGCAATTTTTCATTGGCACGCGCCTCGGCGGGATGCATTAGCACACGCTGAGTGTAGTCATCCTTGTAGGAGCTTTCCATCTCCTTGAGCTGCTCTTTGTAGTGCTCAGAGCCGTTGAAATAGACGTTGTAGCGGGTGTTGAACGCCTGCCATTGGCGCGACATAGCCGTGTTCTTCTTGGTGGAACAGCCACCAAGCAGCAACGTCGCTGTCAGCAGGATAGCAACAAACACCGGGGCGGGAAGAGGCCGTATATATTTCTCAAATATATGATTCATAGATTATATCTTAACTTAAGAAACGTAAACGACAGCGTGATTATTATCTAAAAAAGCGCTAAATATAGGGGTTATGGGTGGCGTTGTTGCATGATATTAAAATTATTATTACTTTTGTAATTAAAAGTAAACAAAAAGAAATCTCTCCACACGGAATAGACATCATAAAAGCATGGATAAGACAATCTCCTACCTTGACCGCAACGAGTTCAACTTCCCTCCATCGGAGGAGGTGGTGGCGGCGCTCAGAAATTTTGATGTAGATAAGCTCTGTTTCTATACCCGCATCTACGACGAGGGTAAAAAGAGCATCTTTTCAGAATATCTGTCGGAGCTTTACGGCATACCGGAATCGCAGGTGTTGCTGGGCTACGGAGCTGAGGACCTGCTTAAGCAGATAGTCCACTTCTTCCTTTCCCGCGATGAGAAACGCACTATGTTGATACCGAAATTCTCATGGTGGTACTACAAATCACTGGCAGATGAGGTGCACGGCAACACTCGTGAATATCCGCTATATGAGCGTGAAAACACCTATGTGTATGATTTAGAGGGCTTGATAGACCTCGCCGACACCGTTAAGCCGGCGATATTGCTATTGGCGTCGCCCAACAATCCCACGGGCAACGGCCTTCTTCCCGAAGAGATTGACATGCTTATGAGCAAAATATCTCCGCTCACAGTGGTGGTAGTCGATGAGGCCTATGCCTCCTTCGTCACTGCCGACGCGGGATATGTGTCTAAACTGGTATCTAAATATCCCAACTTGATATTCGTGAGGACGCTCTCTAAGTTCTACGGTCTTCCCGGGCTTCGCATGGGCTACGGCTTCATGAGCAAGGAGCTGAAGGAGTTTGTGCGTTACAGCAACAAATATCTGGGCTACAACCGCATCTCAGAGGATCTGGCCATCGCGGCGCTGAAGTCAGACGCCCATTATCGCAAGGTGGCAGACAGCATGAACGCCGACCGTCGTCGTTATGAGAACGAGATAGGCGTCTTGGAGGGCTTTAAGGTCTATTACTCGGTGGCAAACTTCATCTTGGTGAAATACCCCATAGAGCTTAAAGAGAGGCTCCAGGAGGCGTTTAAGGAGCAGAACTATAAGGTGAAGTTCATGAACGAACCGGATATCAATACGCATATGCGTATCACCCTTGGCCGTCCCGAACAGAATGACCTTGTGATACGTACCATCAAAGAGATAGCAGCCACCAGATAAGTCATGATAGCAGTAATCCCGGCAGCGGGGATGGCGTCGCGTCTGCGCCCCCTCACTGAGAATACACCCAAGTCGCTGCTCAAGGTGGGCGACAGGGAGCTGTTGCGCCGTATCATTGACGCTCTGTTGCAGTATGGCGTGGAGGAGATAGTGATCGTCACCGGTTATCTCCATGAGATGATAGAGGGGTTCGTCAAGAGCAACTATCCCGACGTCACCGTGCACTTTGTGCATAATGCCGACTATCAAACCACCAACAATATCTATTCCCTCTATCTAGCAGGTCGTTATGCTGCCGGTAAAGAGATGCTGTTGCTGGACTCCGATATCCTTTTCGACCCACAAATCATAGGCGAGTTGTTCGCTTCGGGCCACGCCGATGCGTTGGCGCTGATGCGTCATCCCTTGGGCGAGGAGGAGATGAAGGTTATCCCCGACGAGAAGGGGTATGTCAAGGAGATAAGCAAGACCTGCAGCATCGCCGATGCGATAGGTGAGTCGCTGGGTATCGAGCTAATGTCGGCGCGCTACACCGCGGCGCTATATGCCGAGTTGGAGGTGATGATTAATCAGGAGGGATTATCCAATATCTTCTATGAGAGGGCGTTTGAACGCCTTATCCCACAGGGCTTTACCTTCTATCCGGTGGATAC
>CAZLJS010000131.1:2496-4950 GCA_964559895.1 uncultured Sangeribacter sp. | reverse complement strand
GCCGCCTCCTTCAACTACAACTGGATAGCGATGAGCAATGGCAACGCCTTGGCGCATCAAGACTTCAATCCATATAGCGTGGTCGGTTTGCAGCTGAGCGTGCCCATCTTCTCCGGCGGCTCCAAGTATTACTCTTTGAAGCAAGCGCAAGTGCAGGAGAAGGAGATAGCTCTCCAGCGCGAAAACCTGGTCAACTCACTTAATATGCAAGTGGATCTGGCGCTCGACAATATCAAGCGTGAGGATAAGCAGATATCCGTATCTGAAGCCGGTATGCAACAAGCCGACAAGGCCTACTCCATCATGCAGAAGAGCTTCGACATAGGTAGCGCCACTTACCTCGACCTGCGCGACAGCGAGGTAGCCAAGACCACTGCCAAACTCTCTTATTACCAATCCATCTACAATTACCTGGTGTCGGTGAGCGAACTCGATTATCTATTGGGTAAGGATGGCGAGATAAACCAAAATTGATAAATAAAAACAGAACAATATAATGAAGTCATTGAAAATTTCTTTATTCGCGGCATTAGCCCTACTGCTCCTCTTACCCTCTTGCAGCAGCGAGGAGAAAAAGGTGGAAGCCGACACTAAACCGGTAGTGAAAGTGGAACGTGTGGATGAGAAAGATGTGGATCAGATCTCAACCTTCACCGCCACCGTGGAACCGTATCTTATCAACAATATCTCCGCACAGATGGCAAACCGCATCAAGGCCATCTACGTGGATGAGGGTTCCTTCGTATCCAAAGGACAGAAAGTGGTGCTGCTCGACGACGTCAACACCACCACCTATGAGCTTCAGGTATCCACTGCCGAGGCCAACCTCAAGAACCTTGAGATAGACTACAAGCGCGCCGTGGAGCTATACAACATCGGAGGCGGCACCAAGCAAGCCGTGGATCAGATGGAGGTGCAGGTAGTTAACGCTAAAAACACCTTAGCATCGGCGAAACGTGCCCTCCAAAACGCTCGTGAGAACACTGTGCTCACCAGCCCCATCTCCGGCGTGGTGACTGCCAGAAACTACGACCCGGGCGACATGACAGGCTCACTGCCCGTGCTCACCATTGGCGACGTGCAGCCCGTGAAGGTCATCATCAACGTCTCAGAGACAGAGCTCGCCAAGATTCATAAGGGTATGGCGGCTGCTATCACCTTCGACACCTATGGCGACGAGCAGTTCTCCGGACAGGTATCGCTGATACAGCCCACCGTTGACACCGCCACTAAGACAGTAGGCGTGGAGATCACCATGGCCAACCCCAACAACCGCATCCTCCCGGGTATGTTTGCCCGCGTCACCATGAACTTCGGCACCTCACGCCACGTGGTCGTTCCAGACCGCGCCGTAGTGAAGCAGCCCGGTTCAGGCAACCATTTCGTCTATGTATATAACAATGGCAAGGTAAGCTACAACCAAGTGGAGCTGGGCCAACGCCTCGACACCTCCTATGAGCTCCTCTCCGGCGTAGAACCCGGTTCACAAGTAGTAATCTCCGGCCAGACCAAGCTCGCCGACGGCATGGCTGTGGAGCTCAGCAAGTGATAACTTTATCTATCAATAATAGCATTTAAAACTTAGAAAGTTATGAGTCTTTATGGATCAGCGGTGAAGCGCCCTATTACGACCACACTATGCTTCGTGACGGTCATTATCCTGGGTATCTTCTCGCTAATGAAACTCCCTATAGACCTATATCCGGATATCGACACCAACACCATTATGGTCATCACCATATACCAAGGTGCCGCTGCCGAGGATATAGAGCAGAATGTGACCAAGCCCCTGGAGAACACCCTCAACTCCGTGGAGCACCTCAAGCATATCACCTCCAAATCGCGTGAAAACACCTCTGTCATCACCCTCGAATTTGAGTATGGCTACGATATAGATGTGCTCACCAACGATGTGCGCGATAAGCTGGATATGGTGTCGTCGTCGCTTCCCGACGATTGCCAGACACCTATCATCTTCAAGTTCTCCACAGATATGATACCTATCTGTCTGCTATCAGTGCAGGCCAACGAGAGTATGGCGGGACTATACAAAATCCTCGACGACCAGGTGGCAAATCCCTTGGCGCGTATCGACGGCGTAGGTACGGTATCTATCTCCGGCGCCCCGAAACGCGAGATTCACGTCTATGTGGATCCCAACCGTCTGGAGGCCTATAACCTCTCTGTGGAGACCATCTCCGCTGTGATTGGCGCCGAGAACAAGAACACCCCGGGTGGATCCTTCGACGTCGGCTCCGACACCTATTCACTCCGCGTGAAGGGCGAGTTTAAGGAGGCCAGCGAGATGGAGTCGATACCGGTGGGCAGCTACAACGGCAAGATTATCTACCTAAAGGATGTGGCGCGCGTGGATGACTCCGTGGAGGAACGCACCCAACAGACCTACAACAGCGGCGTGCCCGGCGCGATGATAGTGATTCAGAAGCAATCAGG
>CAZLJS010000131.1:0-2396 GCA_964559895.1 uncultured Sangeribacter sp. | reverse complement strand
ACCATCGCATCACTTGAGGAGACAGTGCTCTATGCGTTGCTCTTCGTCGTTATCGTGGTGTTTGTATTCTTGGGCAGATGGCGTGCCACATTCATCATCGTCATCACCATCCCTGTGTCGCTTATCGCCTCGTTCATATACCTATATGCCACGGGCAACTCACTGAACATTGTGTCGCTCTCGGCGCTCTCCATATCCATCGGTATGGTGGTGGATGACGCCATCGTGGTCTTGGAGAACGTCACGACGCATATCGAGCGTGGTGCCGATCCTAAGCAGGCCGCCGTGCATGGCACAAACGAGGTCGCTATCTCCGTTATCGCCTCTACCTTGACGCTTATCGCCGTGTTCTTCCCCTTGACCATGGTGACCGGTATGACCGGTGTCCTCTTCCGCCAATTGGGTTGGATGGTGACCATCATGATGATTATCTCCACCACCAGTGCGCTGTCGTTGACCCCGATGTTGTGCTCACAGTGGCTCCGTTTGCAGGGCAGCAGCTCCAAACTGTTTGAAAAATTCTACGGCCCCATTAGCCGCGCTCTGGATAAGTTCGACAACGGATATGCATGGTTGCTCGCCAAAGTAATCAGCCACCGCACCATCACCGTGTGCGTCTGCCTTGCTATCTTCGTAGGCTCCATCTTCCTGATGAAGCAGGTAGGTACCGAGTTCTTCCCCACGCAAGACGACGGCCGTCTCGGCGTATCGCTGGAGCTCCCTATCGGTACCCGCGTGGAGATAGCCAAGGATGTCACCGGACGCCTCGACTCGCTATGGCGCGCCAAATATCCCGAGATTAAGGTGCTCAACTACACCGTCGGTCCGGCTAGTAGCGACAACACCTTCGCCTCCCTCTCCGACAACGGTTCCCACATCGTATCTATGAACATCCGTCTCACCGACCCGGGCGATCGTGACCGCGGCATCAAGGAGATAGCAGCAGAGATGCGTAAGGACCTCGACCGCCTATTCCCCGAATACAAGAAAGCGCAAGTCAACGTCGGTGGCCGTCGTGGACAGGGCATGGGTGGCCAATCCACCGTCGATTTCGAGGTCTATGGCTATAGCTTTACCGACACCGACAGCGTGGCAAGCCAGCTGAAATCTATTCTCAGCAAGATCAAAGGCGCCGCGGATATCACCATCTCACGTGCCGACTATCAGCCCGAGATACAAGTGGATTTCGACAGAGAGAAACTCTCGCTCTACGGCTTAAACATGTCCACCGTGGCCAACTATCTGCGCAACCGCATCAACGGCGCCACCGCCTCTGAGTTCCGCGAGGATGGTGAGGAGTACGACATCAAAGTGATGTATGAGCCCTCGGCGCGTACGGAGCTTACAGATATAGAGAATATCACCATCTACACCTCCACCGGACAGGGCGTGAAGGTAAAAGAGTTGGGTAAGGTAGTGGAGCGCTTCACACCCCCTACCATCGAGCGTAAAGACCGTGAACGCGTAGTGACCGTCTCCGCCGTCGTCGATGGCGTGCCGATGAGCCAAATCGTGACACAAGCCAATGCCCAGATCGACAAGATGGAGCTCCCCTCAGGCGTCAACATCACCCTCTCGGGTAGCTATGAGGACCAGCAAGACTCCTTCTCCGACCTATTGGCGTTGGGCGTGCTGATCATCATCCTGGTGTATATCGTGATGGCAGCGCAGTTTGAGTCCTTCACATACCCGGGCATCATCATGACATCATTGATGTTCGCCTTCTCCGGCGTCTTCCTGATACTATGGCTCACCGGACATACACTCAACGTGATGTCTATGATTGGTGGTATCATGCTTATCGGTATCGTAGTGAAGAACGGTATCGTGCTCATCGACTATATCACGCTGAACCGCGAGAGAGGCATGGGCATCCGCACCGCCGTTATCGACGGTGGCCACTCGCGTCTGCGTCCTGTGGTGATGACCACGCTGACCACCATCCTCGGTATGGTGCCTATGGCAGTCGGTACCGGACAAGGCGCTGAGATGTGGCGCCCCATGGGTGTCGCCGTCATTGGTGGTTTGACCTTCTCCACGATTCTGACATTGCTCTTCGTGCCGGTATTGTATTGCTCATTTGCCGGACGCGGAGTGATACGTCAGCGCAAGAAACATCATAAAAATCTTGAAAAACAGAAAGCATAATGAAAGCGATATTTATAGCCTATGATCAGGCGCACCATGATAATATCCTGGAGGCGTTGAGCCGCAGCAACTGCCGCGGATTCACCGGCTTCGACACCGTGCAGGGCCGTGGCACCAATGGGGGAGAGCCGCATTACGGCACCCACGCATGGCCCTCGTTGGCAGGCGCCATCCTCACCATGGTCGATGACGAGAAGGTGGATAACCTCCTGGAGCGTCTCCGTCGCATCGACGACAACAAACCCAAG
>CAZLJS010000130.1:0-4955 GCA_964559895.1 uncultured Sangeribacter sp. | reverse complement strand
GGCCACTATTGTCTTGAAAGTATCTTCCTGTTTTGCCATTTTTATATCTATTTTTTCAAACTGCAAAGATAGTAATTTTTTCTATTTCTCCCAATTCTATTCGGAGTCATTGAGCGACAGCTCGTTGCTTAGCAGCGTTACGGCGAAGTCCAAGATGGCGTCTTTACCCTGTGCCAGCTCATCATCAGGAGAGGTCACTTCGCACCCCGGTGTAGGGTCTATGCCGGCCTCAACGGAGTTCATCTCTTTATCATAAAGCGGTGATACTGAGAGGCGTACAGACCATCCCATAGGCAGATCGTAAGTGAACGGCATGGCGCCGCCACCTCCTGTCTTTGCACCTACTATTCTCACGTTGGGCATATATTTCATCACCGCCACGAAGTCATTGGCAGAGCTATAGCACGCTCTGTTGGTAAGAATAATTATCGGCTTGGTGGTGTCCCATACTAAGTGATTGCCCCCCACGGTCTTATACTCCACGGCATACGGCTCCGAGAAATCACTATGTCCTTTGCCGGTCTTATGCACCATATAGCCACCTATCTGCGTCTCGGTGATGAGGTGGCTCACGAGGGTGTGGACGTTGCTAAGGTCTCCCCCACCGTTGTTGCGGATATCTATGATCAGTGCCGGAGCGTCGCTGAAATAGGATAGGATATTATCCCAGTTGCCGTCTCCCATGGAGTAGGAGAACGAGGAATCATAGATATATGCTATACCTGAAGGCAACAGCTTGTAATAGATGCCACCCAGGGTGTAATAGTCAAAGTTGAGGTAATATTGCTGCAGGGTGCGGAGGTTGAAATCCTGGGGATAGTTGGACCACCATTCGCGATAATAGGAGGTACCTATAGGGGTGGAGAGGTTGACATGGCCATCCTTAAGTTCGTTGACCATATCGCTGCATATTTGGAAATAATCGGTGTATTTCATCTTCGACTCCAGCTTGGACATATACACGGTCTTGACGCTGTCCCAATCTACATTTTTCTCTTCAAAGAAGCAGTAATGCTCATCAAGCACGCTCCATAGTGCCAATATATTATCTCTACCGTTATCCTCCCACTCATCATAATCATGGCAGGCGGTCAGTAGAAATGTCAATGCTAACAATAGGTAGTATCTCATAATTCGCTATGGATTAAAACGTTAGACCTACGACAGCGGCATGGGTCACTATCTGCGTATTGATATCGCAGACATAGCTCGACCGCACTCTAAACCGATAACCTACTGATAATGAATATTTTGAAAGTTTCATATCCACGACACAAAGGTTGTCTATACAGAAATTATTGCCCCACCATCCGGCATGGACCAGTCCGGAATGGTTGCCTAGATATATCTCATAATATGTCTCGGCATACTGTTGGGAGAAGAAAAGGGATAGGGAAGGTATGCGCACCTCATCAGAGATGGTTATGGGCAACCTGCCAATGTGGGTGTCGTAGCGCGCCATAGCTCCCAACGACAGGTTGACGTCGGCCTTGGCTGTGGCGGGGTTGTTATTGTTTGAGGGTTTATATATAACACCTGCATTGAATCCGACTCCGGCGCCTCCACGAAGGGTTAGGTTACGGATAGGGCGCCACTCCTTGCGCAAGCCCCACTCAAAGTTCAGGTCCGCCTCATATAGGTTTTTATTCTTGGTAGGGTTCTGCGCTAATACAGATGATATGGCGCCATTAAACTGCATAACCATGGTGCTATCCGCCCATGCCACGTGCTTATCCCACTCCCCTGCCAATGACAACGATACGCCGCTGTATTTTATCGGGGAGAGGTACGTGTCGAGCACGGAGGCGCCACCTATCTCCAGCGAATAGCGTGAGGTGACGGGACGCTTCTGCTGCGCCATTCCCGCCATGCTAAGCAGTGTGAGCAATATTATAAGGAGAGAATGTCTGTTCATCACTGTAAGTCTTCGTCGTCAAATAGTGAACGCTGATATGGGGTTTCCGGTTCTGTCGCCTCGCTACCAGGCTGATTAGCAGCCTCCTCAGCAACATTCTCCGCGGAATTATCGAGGCTATTAGTAATCTCATCAATCACCTCAGCATCAACAACTTGAGATTCTTCAGATTCACCTTCTGCAGATTCCTCAACAACAGCCTTTGAACCAACCACGGTCACCTCTTTCACCTTATACACAGAGAGTCGCTTACCCTTGGCCTTAAAGCTCTTGACGCCGATAAATTCCTCTGCATCAACCTCAATCGGTTCGCGGTTGTGGTCGTGACCGCCAAATTCCACTTTTATGATTGGCAACGCAGTGGAGGTGAGCAGCAGTTCTTTGGCCTTCTCATTGCTTCCCACAAAACGCTGTTTCTTAGCCGACGCCTCAAAGGAAAAGCGCTTGAGATATGCGTAACCCAGCTCCGGATCATAGAGCGCTAGTGTCCATATCTTAGCCGGATCAAACTTCTCTATTATAGCTATGGCGTCATCGAAGTGGTTGTCATCAGAATATGTGGTGGTATAATATTCGCCAGTCTTGAGCACTACCAACACCAGATCATTTCCCTGGAAAATACCCAGAGACTCTCCACGGCCATCGTAGTTGATGCGGAGCACGTCATGGTCAAACCATACCTCACGTCCGCCTAGTGTGCTGCCCAAACCATAAGCGAATTTCACATCGTCGATCTCATGTTTGGTCACCAAATTACCCAAGGAGTCTTTGCCCTTGATATCCAGCTCTGCGAAATTGACAGTCAACTCGGTGTTTTTCAAGCGTGTACGACGGTCTGTCTTGAATACCGGCAGCACATCCTTCTGCTGCTTGAGATTGACTCTCACCACCTCCGCCTCGCCATTGGGATTAGCTGAGAGATAGAGGATTACAGAGCCTGGCAACCCTTTGGTGATGTTATACTCCTTCTCACGCGCCAGTCCGGTGATGAAGAAGCGTTTCTTGTAGGTAAAGCCACCCTTACCGTTGCGATACACCACATTATATATAGTGCGCTTGTCACCCTTCTTAAACTGGGCGACGTGTATCACCTTCTTGCCCACAAAGAGCTTGTCGGGGGTCTTAACTATCTTATATGTACCATCCTTATTGATGATAAGGATGTCGTCTATATCTGAACATAGGCATTTGAACTCGGCATCCTTAAGGGCGGTGCCGATAAATCCGCCTACTTTATCGTAATATAATCGTTTGTTGGCCTCCGCCACCTTGGTAGCCTCAATATTCTCGAAACTGCGCACCACGGTCCTGCGAGGATACATATAGCCGTAAGTGTCTTTAAGATGCTTATACCATGCGATAGTGTATTCCACGATGTGAGCCATGTCATACTCTATCTTGGCTATCTCCTCGTCGAGGGCGGCGATCTTCTCCTCCGCTTTGGTGACGTTGAATTTCAAGATACGCTTCATACGAATCTCCCACAGACGGAGCATATCATCGTCGGTAATCTCTCTGTAGAATAGCGGTTTCCAGGGGGTGAACAGCTCATGGAGCAGCGCCACTACCCTTTCCATGTCGGTAGAAGCCTCTACCTCCTCGTTCTTATACATTCGTTCGGTGATGAATATCTTCTCCAGCGATGAGAAACATTTCTCTTCACGCTTCTCGGCGAGCTTGATCTGCAGCTCCTTATAGAGCAACTCTTTGGTATGATTCACTGAGTAACGCAGCAACTCGCTGACGCTCATGAAGCATGGTTTCTTATCCATGATCACACAGCAGTTGGGCGAGATGCTCACCTCGCAGTCGGTGAAGGCATAGAGAGCGTCAATGGCCTTATCGGAGGAGGTGCCCGGCATCAAGTGCACCAGCACTTTAGCTTCCGCGGCGGTGTGGTCCTCCACTTTGCGTATCTTGAGCTTACCCTTCTCCATCGCACTGAGGATAGAGGAGATAAGCGTCGGTGTTGTCTTACTATATGGCAATTCGGTGATAGCCAATGTCTTATTGTCTATCTTCTCGATTTTTGCACGCACTTTCACTGCACCGCCACGGGCACCATCGTTGTAGCGCGATGCGTCGATGAAACCACCTGTCTGAAAATCAGGCAACAGCGTGAACGGTTCACCCTTGAGGCAGGCTATTGCACCATCGAGTATCTCGTTGAAGTTGTGTGGAAGAATTTTGGATGAAAGACCTACTGCGATACCCTCCACACCTTGCGCCAATACCAATGGGAACTTGGCGGGAAGGGTGACGGGCTCATCCTTTCTGCCATCGTAGCTCTTAGTCCACTCGGTAATCTTGGGGGAATAGAGTGTTTCCAATGCGAATGGTGAGAGACGGGCCTCGATATAACGGGGAGCTGCCGCGGAGTCTCCGGTGAGGATATTACCCCAGTTACCCTGCGTGTCTATCAGCAATTCCTTCTGACCGAGCTGCACAATGGCGTCACCAATAGAGGCGTCTCCGTGAGGGTGATACTGCATAGTGTTACCCACGATGTTGGCGACTTTGTTGAATCGGCCGTCGTCGAGTGTCTGCATAGAGTGCAAGATGCGACGTTGCACCGGCTTCAAGCCATCCTCGATATGCGGCACGGCACGCTCCAATATCACATAGGAGGCGTAGTCCAAGTACCATATCCTATACATACCCGACAATGACTCGGTGTCGGCGGAACCGGGCACCACATAATCGCGTGAATGAGGTATGGAGATGGAAGCGGCCGCGGAGGTCGCGCTCTCAGTCAGTTCGGTTTCTTTTATCTCGTCGCTCTCTACAGAGCCATTCTCTTCTCTGATTTCTTGGTCTTTCTCTTCCATAATATAGCAGGATATGCAAAATTAGTAAAAAAAATTGGGAGTATGCCACCGTAAAGATGACATACTCCTATTTTTTTCAATGAAATAGTCCTAAAAAGGAAAATTTCGTCGAATAATGTCTGCTATATTGCTAAATTATTTTTTAGCGATTTTAGCGTAACCGTATTTAGCAGCAGCGCCCAATTCCTCTTCGATGCGGAGAAGTTGGTTGT
>CAZLJS010000129.1:0-4956 GCA_964559895.1 uncultured Sangeribacter sp. | reverse complement strand
TATGAATATGACTTGGTGACCTACAACTTGCAACCCAGCAACACTACCATGCAGGCAGCACAATCCAAGCTCAACAAATTCTTGGAGACCAACAACACTGCCGACAAATTCGTAGCCAACGCTGCTAAAGCAGGATACACAGTATCCACTTACGACGTGTCGCAATCCACTCCCGCGATACCTATCTTCGAGGGTATGAACCAATACCTCCCCGATTCACGCCAGGTAATCCGTTGGGTGATGATCGACGCCTCCAAGGGGGATGTCTCTCATATATATGAATCAAAAGATGTGTATGCTCCCAAGCTATACGCTGCTGCCGTGACCGACGAGTTTGAGGATTACTATCCCGTCAACCACCGCCACGTCAAAGAGTCCTTGACCGACAAAGTACGCCGTCAGAAAGCAGGCGACGCCATGGTTAAGACCTACAGCGCTAAAGGCACTACCGTAAGCCAGATCGCTGCCGCAATGAACGCTACACCCCAAGAGGCGCAAGTACGCTTCTCAGTGATGGGCGCTCGTCCTATCGCCGACGCTGCCGTAGTAGGCAAAATCGCCGGTAGCAAACAGGGTGGCAAAGCCACTGTCGTAAGAGGTGACAACGGCGTTTACGTTTACCAAGTAAACAAAATCACCAAAGAGAACCTCGGCGCTGACCAAAACGGTATGTTTGAGCAACAATTCATGCAATTCTCACAGTTCGCCCGTCCTAACCTGCTCGATATGCTCATCGGCAAGGATAAAGTCAAGAACTATATCTACAAATTTGAGGCTGGCGAATAAGCCGGAATTGCTGATATAATATATATAAAGGGCCTTCCTCCCGTCACGGGTCGAAGTGCCCTTTATTGCTATCGAATAATAATTTATAGACTTTATGACCACAGATAAGACCACACGTACACCTCTGATAGGGATGACCCTCAAAGAGCTCCAAGACGCCGCTATTGAGTGCGGTATGCCCAAGTTTGTAGGCGCCCAACTAGCCAAATGGCTTTATGAATACCGCGTGGAGAGCTTCGACGAGATGACCAACATCTCCGTCAAGAACCGCCAGCGCCTCGCCGAGTTCTACACCATAGGACGCAAAGCACCCGCCACCAACGAGCGCTCTGCCGACGGAACAGTCAAGTATATGTTTGCCGTAGAAAACGGACATAAGATAGAGTCTGTATATATCCCCGACCGCGACCGCGCCACCCTCTGCGTATCCTCGCAAGCCGGGTGCAAGATGAACTGCTATTTCTGCGCCACCGGTAAGCTGGGATTCAAAGCCAACCTCACTGCCGCGGAGATCATGAACCAGATACTCAGCATACCACCACGCGGCTCAGAGAAGACCGAGCTCTCCAACATCGTCTTCATGGGTATGGGCGAGCCCCTCGACAACCTGCCACAGCTGCTCAAAGTCATCGAGATACTCACCGCACCGTGGGGATGGGCTTGGAGCCCCAAACGCATCACCGTCTCCTCCGTGGGCAAACTGCCGCAGCTCAAAGACCTCCTCGACAAGACTCAGGTACACGTGGCTATCAGCGTGCACAGCGCCGATCCGGAGCAACGTATGTCGATGATGCCCGCGCAGAAGGCATTCCCCATCGCCTCGGTGATGAAAGTGCTCCAGGGCTACGATTTCGCCCACCAACGACGCCTCTCGCTCGAGTATATCATGTGGCGCAACGTCAACGACGACCTAGCCCACGCCGACCAGCTGATACGCCTCATCGGTAAGATACCATGCCGCGTCAACCTGATACGCTTCCACGCCATCCCGGGAGTCGATCTCGTCCCCTCCTCCGACGAAAAAATGATCATCTTCCGTAACTATTTGAACTCTAAAGGTGTTTTATCTACAATAAGGACCTCCCGCGGTGAAGACATCGAAGCCGCGTGCGGTATGCTCGCCGCCAAACATAAAAAAGCGACGAATCAATAAGCCTCAGGGCATCCATATAGCGACCGGCAAAGGGGCGCAATCCCCTTTGCACCCTTTGGTCGCCGCGGTGTCTTCCTACCACGCCTCTCCTATACCACCCCCGCGCCTCAGCCGCGCCGCTCCTCCCCTCCTAGCCACACGAGTCGATCCATATAGATCCATTTTTATCCACACACGTATCCATACGCCGTTATTCACGTATCCACACGTCGTTCCTTGACAACTACACACCTCTCCCCCACCATTTTTTGTTACGCATATTAAATGCACTTTAGATAAAACCTTTTTCTTATTATGATGCTTAAACGATTACTCTTATTAGCCGTCGCTGTCACCTCGATGAGCGCGCTAGCAGCCCCTTTGACGCCGCAAGAGGCGCTAAATCGGTTGTCACACAACGGGACGAAAGCTGCCGGGAGTAAATCCTTCACCGTATCAGACCTGGTCTATACAGAGTCACGCGACAATCTTCCCATGCTTTACTTATTCTCCAAGGCCGACGCCGGATTCCTCCTCCTCAGCGCCGACGACAACGCATTCCCTATCCTTGGATATTCCGACGAGGGCTCCTTCGACCCGCAAAACATCCCCGAGAATATGCGGTGGTGGCTCGGCGAATATGCCGACCAGATAGCATCCGCTGCCAACACCGGCAACACCTCCGCCACACGCTACGCCGTCCCTAAGACAGACAACGACAAAGAGGTGATATACCCTCTTTGCGGATATACGCGCTGGGACCAGAGCTCGCCGTTCAACAGCATGTGCCCCGAGGTGGATGGCACCCTTTGCTACACCGGATGCGTCGCCACCGCCATGGCGCAGCTCATGAAGTCGCACAACTGGCCCGCCACAGGTGTCGGTTCCAACTCCTATACCTGGAACGACCAGACCCTCAGCGCCGACTTCTCCACCATGACCTTCGACTGGGACAACATGGTGCCCCACTACACCGGCAGCGAGACCGACGCGCAGAACGAAGCCGTGGCACTGCTCATGAAAGCCTGCGGATATAGCGTCGATATGGACTACGGCACCTCCGCCTCCGGTGCTCAGTCACACAAAGTGGCTCCGGCACTCGTCAACTTCTTCAACTATGGCTACGAGACCGCCTCCGTGGTGCGCAGCAACTTCGGATATAGCGACTGGGTGGATATCATCTATGACTCGCTCAAGAAGGGCGACGCAGTGTTCTATGCCGGCTCCAACAGCTCCAGCGGACACGCTTTCGTCGTCGATGGATACGACACCAACGACTATTTCCACCTCAACTGGGGATGGGGCGGCTCCAGCAACGGATATTTCCTCCTCAACGCCCTCGACCCTAGCAACCAGGGCATCGGCGGCAGCACCTCCGGATATGACCAGGGGCAGAGCGCCATCATCTACGCCGCACCTAAGACCGAGGACTCCACGCCTACTTATATGCTGGGATTATACTCCGATTTCAGCGCCACCTACGACGCCGACTCGCGCGCGCTGACCTTCAACGGTGGGTTTGAGAACACCTCCGCCTTAACAGTCAATTACCGATTAGGCGTAGAGTTCACCGACACTCAGGGCAACGTATCCTATCTAATGTCGCCCTATACCTTCTCCATCAAGCCATACTACTATTACTCCTCATATAGCGTCACCTTGCCCGACGATATGGCTGTCGGTGACTACACGATAAAGGCGGTATATGCCCCTGTCAGCTACGCACAAACCAACAGCGATAGCAGCAGCGACAGCGCGCCACGCCGCATGGACACCGCCACGCTCAACTGGCAAGAGGTAAAAGCGTCGCCCGAGAAGGAATGTATCGCCACCCTGGACATCGCGGAGGATGGCACCGTAACGGTCCTCGAGAAGGACGCCCTACAACTGTTGTCAGCGGCCAACCTGTCGCCCAACTCCACGCTGATGCTCGGCAAATCCTTCAACGTATCAGCCGACATCACCAGCCCCAACGATGTGGACCAGACCGTCACCTTCTACTTCGGCCTGCTATCCACCGATGGCAACTACAACCTGCTCAACTACACCGCCCCATATACCACCGACATTCGCGCCGGTGAGACCAAAACCATCAGCGTTGACACCAAGTTCACCAACGACTCCTCCACCCCTGCCGGTGAATATTACCTGGCACTCTTCCAGCTCAACTCCGAAGGGTATCTACACGTTATCTCCAACAGCCTCGTCACGGTGCAATACCTGGAGGCAGTCACCACATCCATCACCGGCTCTAACCTCGTAATCCACGACAACGGCGCGGTCGATTCTTCGCAAATACAATGCACCATCACGCTCAGCTGCTCCGAAGGGGCTTACGCGGCACCGCTCACCTGCTTCCTCTTCGACGGCAGTTACCGCACATATCTCAAGGAATCCTGCCGCACACGCAACGTATATATCGCCGAAGGGGAGACTAAGGATGTCGATTTCACCTGCTCCTTCACCGACGTGGAGCCCAACACCACCTATACGCTGCACGTTCAAGCCGGTAGCGACTACCTCACCCGCGCCACCTTCACCGTCGTCACCACCGACGTGCCGACACTGCTTGCCGCGGACTCCCGCAACGCCATCACCGAGGTTAGCGACAACACCTGGAGCGTCACCGCCCCTGCCGACATCACCGCCGTAGCCATCTATGGCATGGACGGCACTCGCCATAACGCCGCAGTGGCTATCTCCGGCACCACCGCCACCATCGACGCCGCAGCACTCCTCCCGGGCATATACGCTGTCACCGTCACCACCACAGAGGGTGTCACCGTATCAAAGATGAAAAGATAGCGCCACAACACACAGGGCTGCCGCAAGACACCTTCGGGCTTGCGCCCTCAGAACAGCTAAAGCTAGGCCTCGCGCCTAGCTTTTTTTGATGGCGGGAAAACAGGCGAAGATACAAATAGCTATCCTTACGTTCCTTTTAGATTAAAAATTTCAACTATTTACTTGTTTGTAAATCAATTTATTACTACTTTTGCATAAATTACCGACATCATGAACAAACTTACATTCTTACT
>CAZLJS010000128.1:0-4996 GCA_964559895.1 uncultured Sangeribacter sp. | reverse complement strand
CGTTGAAGATCTCCTTGTCGCCCCATGCATAGAGGTAGGTGTTGGTCCAGCTGGTAGCGTCCTCAACGTAGATGCGGCAAAGCATTGCCAATGAGGATGGGTCTATCTCGGTGCAACCTACCGCGTTGACAGAGAAGTAGTAGTCACGGTCGAGGGTAATCTCGGGGCCGTCAAACTGGATGCCATCGTTGTTGTTGAAGATGAGATGCTCTACCTCACCTGCCCCTTCGAGAGTGAATACCTTGAAGGTGTGGCCGCCGATGACCTTAGTGTCGGAGGGAGCGGCACCGGGCCAGCCACCAAATATCTCCTTGTCGCCCCATGCATAGAGATAGATGTTGCTCCACTCTGTGAGGTCCTCTACGTAGATATTGTAGGGGTAGGTAGTGACAGGATCGTCGGGAGTGACAGTGCCATCGGGAGTGTAAGTCTCAGGGTCAATCTCTTTGACACCCTTGGTGGTAGCCTCGAGATAGACGTCGTGGTCGATGGTGAAAGCGAAGTCAGACAACTGCGAAGCGCCGTTGTTGCTGAAGATAAGGTTCTCAGCCAAACCGGTGTTGGCCTCACCCATATCGAAGTAAGTGTAGGTGACACCGTTGATGACCTGAGTGCCGGTAGCAACCATGCCGGGCCAGCCGCCATTAAGGTCGTTGACATCACCCCACATATAGAGCGTCAAGGTGTCCCAACCGGTGAGGTCGCTGACATAGACGGTGTATCCATCGTGAGTAACTACAGAATTGGGGTCAAACTCAGAGACACCTGTGGAGGTGAGCTCGAGGTAGTAGTCGCGGTCCAAGGTGACGTTGAAGTCGTTGAGCTGTGAGCTGCCGTTGTCGCTGAAGATAAGGTTCAAGTTGAGTGACGCGTTGGCCTCACCTGTATCGAAGTATTTGTAAGTGACATTGTTGATAGCCACGGTGCCGGTAGCATACATGCCGGGCCAACCACCAAAGGCTTCGGCGTCGCCCCACGCATACATAGCCAGCTGCTCAAAGCCGGTGTTATCGACTACGTAAATCACATAACCATCGTGAGTAATCTCATCGGGGTTGGCGGGAGTGTTGAAGTATTCAGCCCAGCGAGTGACGGTGACGTTGGTGCGGGCACCGAGGGCGGGGTTGTCGTAGTGGAGGATATCCTCGTTGCGCACGGTGCGCTCCATACCTTGTGACTTGGAATAGAAATAATAACCATCGGCAAGGGTCTTGCCATCCACGAAGGTGCTCGGGTCAAGGTAAATACCCCATTTCACATCGCTTTGCTGAGCTTTCTCCAAGCGCCAACGGGGATCGCCCACGGCGTTCTCTTCGCCACCATTGAAGGCACCCACGATATAGATATCATCGTCAGTAGCGGTGCCCTGCGGCATTATCACTTCGAGGAGCTTATATCCGTCGCGAAGCTCAAACATCGGAAGCTCATGGTCGAAGATTATCTCATCTTCATCGCAACCGGTGAGCATCGCCAACAGCGGGAACATCGCCAGTATGCTATATATTATATGTTTTCTCATGATTCTTTTCTGGTGTTATAGATTAGTAGTTGGGGTTTTGACGCAAGCCGGGGTTAACCATCAATGCGGAAGCCGGCACGGGGAACCACTCATATTTCTTATCACGTTTAGCGGGGAGTGAGCGGTCATCCTCGGTAGCGCGACCGAAGAACCACCATTGGCCCTGTGTGAACTTGTCGAAGCGGCGCAGGTCGGTGCGGCGACGACGTGACTCATTGAGGAACTCCAAGCCCCATTCGCTAAGCATCCAGTCCATATCGAAGGAGGAGAAGCCGGGTCCGGGGGTCTCCACAGCGGTCTTGTCGGTGAAGTAGCGGCTGCGTACATCGTTGACAAGCTGTTTGGCACCATTGGCATCGCCACTGCGCATCTTGCACTCGGCGAGGGTGTATTTCACCTCTGCAAGGCGGAACTCTACCTCGTCGATATCTCTATAGTCGGCGCCTACAGACTCCGGCAGGATAGGATATTTGATAAGGCGGATGCCGGAGTTGGTCTCACCCCAACGCGGGCCCATCACTGTCTCCAGGTTGCGCCCTTTGTTTTGGAAGGTACCTACCTGATCCACATATACGAGGGCTTGACCGTCGCGGTCGGCATCGGCGGGAACAGCCACACCGGTGTTGTAATCCACCATAGCGCCTATGGCGAAGATGCCTTCATACTCACCCTTGGAGGCGTCGTAGTGGAAGTTGCATTTGCGCACATCCTTGTCGTTCATGCGGTCATAGACAGCGCCCAGCTTGTCGCCATAGTCAAAGACGAAGCTCTTGGGGTTGTCGGTGCCACCTGTGGCGAGGATAGTGCCGGAGTTATCTTTAGAGGGGGCGATGATGGTGCAGTTCCAGCCGCTCTGCGACCAGCTACCACCATAGATGTCGCCGTAGTTGTAGGGAAGGAAGGGGGTGTTGCGGTTGTTGTTGGTAGCTTTACCATCCTCCATGGCGAAGGCAAACACCACCTCGGGGCAGGAGACATTGTTGATAGTGAAGATGTCGCGATAGTCTCCGGCGATGGAGTAAGTGCCATATTTACCGTCGAGAATCTCTTGGCAAAGGGCGGCACACTCAGTATAGCGGGCTTCACCCACGAATACTTCGCTATTGAGGAGCAGACGCATCTTGAGCATACGGTTCATGCCTTGATTCAAGCGGTTGCGGGTGGCGTTGGAGCCATCCTCTTTCATCAGGTCGGCATAGCAGTCGTCGAGCTCTGTGGAGATGAAGTTGTAAATCTCCTTACAACCGCTGTCGAAGTCGTCGCCGGCGCTGCCGGGCACGTCACCATTGGCAGTGGTGTTGAGAGGCAGTGTGCCGCCCCATAGCTCGAAGTTGTTGTAGTAAGCCCACGCGCGCATGGTGCGCACCTCAGCGATATACATATCCATCTGCTCGCGCGTCATATTGAGCGACGCGGGATCCAGCGACTCTAGGTCGCCAAGGAGCGTGTTGCAGAGGCCTATGGTCTCCCAGGCATGTTCCCATGCGCTGCGGATGATTTTCGACTCGGAGTTCCATGTATGAGTGGAAAGCACATATTTCTCCGCCTCATCGTATCCCCATTGGCCGCCGTTCCAGGTGCGCCATGCTATCTGGTCGGCAGAGAACTCGTTGAGATACCAGAAATATTCGAGGAAGCCGGAAGCGGCGCTGCTGTAGATAGAGGCTACGGCACCCTTCACGCTATTCTCATTTTGATAGTAGATTGAGCCATCGATGCGGTCAAACACTTTCTCATCAAGGTCGGTACAAGACACGGCTGCCATACCTACCACACAGGCTGCAATCAGACTTAATATATTGCGTTTCATTTTTCTACTTCTTTGTTGGTGTTGATACTATTTAAAACTTAAAGTTACGCCAAACGCCAGTTGCAATGCCGAGGGATAAGCGCTGGTGACATCCACACCCGGGGTGATACCTGTAGAGGTGACAACGGATGGGTCATTGCCGGAGTATCCGGTCAAGGTGAAGAGGTTTTTGGCGGAGATATAGAGGCGGAGACTGTTGAGGACGTTGCGATTCTTCAAAGGCACGTTGTAGCCCAGAGTCACATTCTCCAATTTGAAGTAGTCACCATTCTCAAGGAAGTATGAAGAGATCACGCCACCGCCACTGTGAACGTCGCGGTCGTCGAGATATGCTGAGCGGAGCACGTTGTCGGAGCCACTACCCTGCAGACCCATGCCATATTTGCGCATATTGAAGATCTGGTAGCCGAAGGCGCCTTGCCACATGATGCTCAGGTCGAAGTTCTTATATTTGATGGTATTGTTCCATGTGAGATAGTGCGCGGGGGAACCGTTGCCGATAAAGCGTTTATCGGTGGGGTCTGCCTGCGACGCGGGTATCTTCTCACCATTCTTGTTATAGATGAGCATATTGTTGCTGTCGTCGTAGCCCGCATACTCATATCCATAGAACTGGCCAATCTTGCCACCCTCTTCCACGCGGAAGAAGTATTCGCTGGTACCTACGCCCGGTTTCTGATACAGGTCGAGGTAGGATGCTTGGTAGATGCTGTTGGAGAGCTTGGTAAGCTTGGTGGTGCCATAGGAGTAGTTGATGCCGGTGGTCCAGGTCACGGGGGTGTCAACAAATACGTCGCCGCTGAGAGAGAGCTCCACGCCGGTGTTCTTGGTGGTACCTACGTTGACAAGGATGTCGGAATATACATAAGGGGGCTGCGGCGCGGTGTAGTTGTAGAGAAGGTCGTTGGAACGACGGTCGAAGTATTCCACAGAACCGCGGAGTCTGTTCCAGAGCACGAAATCGACACCGATGTTTGTGCTGGAGGATTTCTCCCAACCGAGGTTGGGGTTAGCGTTGCTGGAGGGACGATAGCCGGTCACCCATTGTCCGTCGATGTAGTAATAACCGCTGGAGGAGTAGGTGGAGAGTGACTGATATGAGTCGAAGTCGCTACGACCGGTGACACCATAGGAGACACGAGACTTGAGGCTCTGCACGGTAGCGGCATAGTCGCTCATGAAGGGCATATTTGCCATCTCCCATGCCAAGGATACGGAGGGGAAGGCACCCCATTTATTGTTGGCACCGAATTTGGTGCTGCCCTCGTAGCGCATAGAAGCGGAGGCGAAGAGCAGGTTCTTCCAGTTGTAGTTGACACGGCCAAAGAAACCGATAAGTGTAGATTCCGACTTGCCGGAGTACATGGTGGCTTTACCCTCGGTGAGGTAAGAGCCGGCGCCGATGTTGTGCCAGAGGGTGTTGTCGAAAGTGAAGTCGTTGTTCTGCTCAAACATCTGCTCCCAGTTGGTGCGCTCGAAGCTGTAGCCTACCACTACCTTCAGGTCGTGGTCATCCTTATTGAAGAAGTAGTTGCCGAGCCACTCCAAGCGGTTGGTCCACCATTTCTGATAAGTGATGGCGGCGCGGCCCGCATAACCGTTCCAGTAGGATTCACCGGAGGTGGAGGGGGTGTAGTAGTCGCTCTTCAAGTCGTTGTAGTCATAGG
>CAZLJS010000127.1:0-5062 GCA_964559895.1 uncultured Sangeribacter sp. | reverse complement strand
GAATAGTATTGCCAATTAAACATTTTTTATTAATTTTGCCGAGACTATACTGATAGGTATGAAAAAGAGTCTAAAGATATTCAATCCTCCGGTGCTCCTATTCAAACGATGGAGCCGCAAGAGCTACTCCGCCTTCGTTAGCATGAACAGGGTGGTGAATATCTGTCGTCTGGCGGTCCATGTGGCTGATCCGCTTGTCGGTAAGACCAATAACTTCCACAAGATAGTGCTCAGCGACCTCTCTGTATTTGCTTTTATGGCACATGAGGTCCACGACGTCTGCGGTGGCTTGGGACTCGATTTCGCGCTTGTGACAGCCAATGCTGTGCCCCTATCAGAGACTTATGCTAAGAATATTAACCATTATAATCATACACAGCGGCGGATTCCCCACGGGGCACTGCCGCTTTTTTATGCCTTATAAGATAAAAGACTAAACAGAATGGAAACCTCAGAACTACTAGCCATAGATAAAGAACATATCTGGCATCCTTACACGTCAACGATAGATCCGCTTCCGGTGTTCCCCGTAGAGCGCGCTGATGGCGTGGTGATAACGCTTAAAGATGGTCGCGAGCTGATCGACGGTATGTCGTCGTGGTGGGCCGCCGTGCATGGATACAACAATCCGGTGCTCAACGCCGCAGCCGAACGACAGCTATCCAAGATGAGCCATGTGATGTTTGGCGGATTCACCCATGAGCCTGCCGTGGAACTATGCGCTAAGCTTCTCAAGATATTACCTTCGGGCTTGGACAAGATATTCCTCGCAGACAGCGGTTCTATCGCTGTGGAAGTGGCGATGAAGATGGCTATGCAATACTGGCACGCCAAGGGGATGGCACAGAAATCGCATTTTGCGACAATCCGCAGCGGATACCATGGCGACACATGGCACGCAATGTCGGTGTGCGACCCTGTCACCGGTATGCACTCTATCTTCAGCGGCGCCCTGCCGGTGCAATACTTCCTGCCACAGCCCTCTGTGAAATATGGCCAGCCATGGCGCGAGGAGGCGATAGAGCCGCTGCGCGACCTGCTACAAAAGGAGGGTGACCATATCGCCGCACTAATCCTCGAACCGGTGGTGCAAGGTGCCGGTGGCATGTATTTCTATTCTCCGCAGTATCTGGTTGAGGCGCGCAAGCTATGTTCGGAATATGGCGTGCTACTTATCTTCGACGAGATAGCCACCGGATTTGGCCGCACAGGTAAGCTCTTTGCCTGGGAACATGCCGGAGTGAAGCCCGACATCATGTGCATCGGTAAGGCGCTAACAGGTGGTTATATGACGCTGTCAGCTACCATCACTACCAAGCCTATTGCCGACACTATCTGCGGTGGCGAGGCGGGATGCTTCATGCATGGTCCCACGTTTATGGGCAACCCGTTGGCATGTGCTGTGGCTAGCGCATCGGTGTCGCTGCTGCTGGAACATGACTGGCAGAAGAAGGTGCATGAGATAGAGGCGCAACTGAAGCGTGAGTTGGCACCTGCCGCCGCGCTTAACTCTGTGGCTGAGGTGAGAGTCCTCGGTGCCATTGGCGTGGTGGAGATGAAAGAGCCGGTATGCATGGCGAAGCTGCAACAGCAGTTTGTGGAGAAAGGTATCTGGGTGCGCCCCTTCGGCAAACTTGTATATCTCATGCCTCCGTTCGTGATCAAACCCGAGCAACTGACCAAGCTCACCTCCGCGCTAGTAGAAATCCTTACTGAGAATGATAAATTATGAATCCATATTGGCGAAGTTGCAGGCAACGGGCAATCTTCGTCAACTACCTGTCATTGAGCACCATGGCGAATACGTGGAGCGCGACGGAGAGAGGATGATCAATCTCTCCTCTAACGACTACCTGGGGTTGGCATCGCGTCAAGACCTTGTGGAGGAGTTTATGGCTAGCGTCGATCTGAAATCGGCACCCTTCTCCTCGTCGTCATCGCGTCTGTTGACAGGGAATTTCAACATATACACGGAGCTGGAGCAGGCTATGGCGCGGCGTTTCAACCGCGAGGCGGTGCTGCTGTTCAACAGTGGCTACCATGCCAACACAGGCATCCTACCCGCCTTGGCAGGTAAGAACAGTCTTATCGTGGCAGACAAGTTGGTACATGCGAGCATCATCGACGGCATGAAGCTCTCCGGCGCCACATATCGCCGTTACCGCCACAACGACTATGCCGACCTGCGACGTATCGTAGAGGGCAATATCGACAAGTTTGAGGAGCTGTTTATCGTCACCGAGAGCCTGTTTAGCATGGATGGCGACGTGGCAGACCTGCGCGAATTGGTGGCTATTAAGAAGCAATACCCAGGTAAGATACTGCTCTACGTGGATGAGGCGCACGCTATCGGCGCACGTGGCAACACCGGACTGGGCATCGCCGAGGAGATGGATTGCATAGCAGACATAGACCTGCTCGTAGGCACCTTCGGCAAAGCGATGGCGTCGATGGGCGCGTATCTGGTGTGCGACAAATGCATCCGTGAATACCTGGTCAACACTATGCGTCCGCTGATTTTCAGCACCGCCCTACCGCCGTTTCAGATAGCATGGACAAAGTTCATCTTCGACAAGCTACCCACGTTTGACCAAGAACGACGACAACTGCGCCGCAACGCCGAGCGACTGAAGAGCGCGCTGATAGGCCGAGGTGGCGAGATATCCTCCAGCCATATCATACCCTATATCATCGGGGAGAACAACGATGCCATCCTCACTGCCGAGATACTTCAGCGCAAGGGGTTCTATTGTCTGCCGGTGCGCCCACCGACAGTGCCGGAACACACATCGCGCATCCGTTTCTCGATGACAGCAGCGGTAGTAGATGAGGAGGTTAGTAGATTAGTAAATACTATTACAAATGAAAACCCTACTATTCAGCAATAACGACGGGCAACGTGCCTCACGCTTGATACTAATGTTTGCCGGATGGTCGGCACGTCCTCAGTGCTTCGCCGAGATGGAGTTGCCGGCCGACACCGACCTATGCGTCTGCTACGACTACCGCGACATGGACTTGCAGATAGACCTCAGCGGCTACGAGAGTGTCGATATGGTGGCGTGGTCGCTGGGTGTGTGGGTGGCAAATGAGCTATACCCTACCCTCAAAGCCAATTGGGGTGAATGTATCGCTATCAATGGCACCATAGCCCCGATAGACGACCGATTGGGAATCCCTAAGGAGATTTTTGCGCTGACGCTGGAGAATGTCACCGACGACGGGGTGTTCCGCTTCAATCGTCGCATGTGCGGCTCCAAAGCGCTTATGCAGTGGTATGAGTCACTTCCTCACCGCAACACCGATGAGCTAAAGATGGAGTTGCAACAGCTCTACGACGCTATCACCGCCGCTCCGGCAGCTAACAATATCCCGTGGACTAAAGCTATCATCGCCGACAGCGACAAGATATTTCCTCCGGAGAATATGGCGAGGGCATGGGAAGAGCTGGGCATGACAACAGTGGAGATAGCAGCGACACATTACCCCTTCAATAGGTTATCATCATGGAAAGCAATACTGAACTGAGCCGCATACGACAATGCTTCAGCAAGTCCTTCACCACCTACGACAGTAATGCTGTGGCGCAACGTCTGATCTGCCATAAGCTGGTGACGCTACTGCTGGAGCAGGGCTACGACCGTTGTGGCGAGCTGCTGGAGATAGGCTGTGGCACGGGCGCCTTGACGCGTGAGCTGAAGGAGCGGTTAACCGTGGAGCGCTGGACGCTCAACGACCTATGCGACGAAAGCGGCATCTATCTGGACCGTATTCTGGGGAATGGCGGCTACACGTTTCTCTGCGGCGATGCCTCGCAGTTGGCCACTGACAGGTGCTATGACATGATAGCCTCCGCATCGGTGTTTCAGTGGATAGAGGACCAGCCGGCGTTCTTTCGTCGCCTCAGCGAGAGGCTTAACGCGGGAGGCGTGTTGGCATTCAGCACCTTCGACCCCGATAATATGTATGAGGTGAAGAGCCTGACGGGGAAGGGGCTCCGTTACCCTTCGCAGGAGGAGCTGAGCGCGTCGCTGCAACCATGGTTCGAGATAGAGAGAATCGTGGGCGAGGAGATACCGCTGTGGTTCAAATCCCCTATCGAGGTGCTGCGCCATCTCAAGCTGACAGGGGTGACGGCTACCGGAGACGGCACTTGGACACGCGGTATGCAAGAGAATTTCGTAAACAACTATAAGATAAGATATACCAACAGCAACGGGGAGTGTCACTTGACCTATACTCCGGTGTTTGTGGTAGCAAAGAAAAAATAATAGCATGAAAAGTAAAGTATATTTCGTCACGGGCATCGACACCGGCATTGGTAAGACCTTTGCCACAGGTATGCTCTCACGCGCCTTGCTACGCGCAGGCAAGAAATCAGTAACACAGAAGATGGTGCAGACGGGCTGCGAAGATATGGCGGAGGACCTGGTACAGCACCGCGAGCTGGAAGGGCGTGAGCTCCTCGACGTGGATAAGGACTATACCACCGCGCCATACATCTATCACTACCCCTGCTCGCCTCACATGGCAGCTGAGATGGAGAATCGTCCCATCGACCTGGATGTGGTGACAGCAGCCACGCAGAAGCTCGCTGAGGAGTATGAATATGTGCTAGTGGAGGGTGCCGGAGGTCTTATGGTGCCGTTGAGCTTGGAGACTATGAGCATCGACTATGCCAAGGCCAACCACTATCCGGTCATCCTGGTGACGTCGGGTCGTTTGGGCAGCATCAACCACACTGTGCTTAGTCTTCACGCGTGCCGCACCTATGGCATTGAGGTGAAGGCGGTGGTGTTTAACCTCTACCCTGTCCTGGATGATTTGATTACCAACAATACGCTGGTATATATGCGTCAATATCTTGCTAAGGAATTTCCTGAGACAGCCCTGCTGATGCTTCCTGAAGCGGGCAAGGGTGAGATCGAGGGTATCGAAGCGATATTCTAAAGTCAATGGGGGCGCGGCTCCGGTAGCTCGGGTTTACGCCTGACACCTTCGGGGTTGCGTCCTCTACGCTGCTAGAGCTAGGCTATGTCCTAGCTTTTTTTATGGCTAAGCG
>CAZLJS010000126.1:0-5072 GCA_964559895.1 uncultured Sangeribacter sp. | reverse complement strand
TCCACGATTCTGCGAAAGGAAGTTCCATGTATATTATCTTTATTAGTAGTTTTTCTTCTGGTGTTGCAAAGTTAATAAATCGTTTTGGCACTGCAAGCATTTTCGTGTTAAAAATTGCATATTTTTTGAATAGAAGTTTTATCAGACAAGAGTTTTTTCCTTTTTACCCTCTTTTGGATTTTGGCATTAAGAGAGTTTGCATTAATTTTGTGCCATAATATTCGCCACTGAATTAAGAGCGACGATAGAGGAAACTATTTTGTATGACAACCGGCAATGAAAATGAGACGAAGCGGACCTTTTCCATATGGAAAGTGCTGTTGCCCATAGCGATTGGCATCGTTGTGGTGTTGTGGCTGTTTGTCAACGAAGCCTCTGAGGAGAATATGCTCGCAGTGCTGCGTGGCATCCATGTCACACCGGCAATGATCTGCTATCTACTTCTGGCATGGATATTCATGGTTGGCCGTGAAGCGGGGCTCAGTTGGCGTTTCCGTGCCCTTACAGACAGACAACTGCGCTGGCGACAAGCCATCCGCGTGGATATGCTGTGCGCGTTCACCTCTTGCGTCACTCCGTCATCGGTGGGAGGCTCGTCGCTTGGCATGATATTCCTCAACCGTGAAGGGATAGAGCTTGGCCGTGCCACCACGCTGATGATCACTACCCTATTCCTCGACGAACTATTCTTCGTGGTATCATGCCCGATAGTGGTGCTCCTCACCCCCGCCCACGAAATATTTGAATCGGGCAGTGCCGCCTTCGCCTCAGGGCTACGACTCTCCTTCTGGCTTATATATATAGGCATCACGCTCTGGACAATACTGCTATTCCTGGGCATTATCGTTAAGCCCAACGCCATACGCTACACTCTCATCAAGCTATTCAGCCTACGCATCCTACGCCGTTGGCAACCTGCCGTCACAGCTCTTGGTGACAATATGGTAGCCACCTCTGCAGCGCTCAAGCATAAGCCGGTGCGCTTCTGGATAGAGGCGTTTGCCGGCACGGCGCTCTCCTGGACATGTCGTTATCTAGTGGTCAACGCACTCTTCGCGGCGTTTCTCTCTGGAGAATCGGACCAATGGCTAATCTTCGCCCGTCAGATGGTGGTGTGGGTGATATTGATGGTCTGCCCCACCCCTGGAGGAGCGGGTCTGAGCGAATGGCTGTTTACCGAATATTACGGTGACATTATCCCCACGGCAGGGCTAGCACTCATCATAGCCATCTGCTGGCGTATAATATCCTACTACATATATCTCCTCGTCGGCGCTATAGTGATCCCCGGATGGCTCCGTGGCACTTACCATTCACTGCGCAATAGAAAGAAGAACAACCAATAGTTAAACAAACATCAGATATTATGGAATTTGCAATAATAATACCGGCGCGCTACGGTTCCTCCCGTTTCCCCGGCAAACCGTTGGCGCTACTTGGCGGCAAACCAATCATACAGCATGTATATGAACGTGTATCCAAATCCGGCATTGCGGCTTATGTGGCCACCGACGACGACCGCATCAAGGCGTGCGTAGAGGGGTTCGGCGGCAACGCGGTGATGACACGTTCCGACCATAAGAGCGGCACCGACCGCATCTGCGAGGCGGTGAAAAACCTGGGCATCAACCCCGACGTGGTTATCAACGTGCAAGGCGACGAGCCCTTTATCGACGTTAAGCAGATAGAGGCCCTCCGCGACGCATTCCTACTGCATCCCGAGACGAAAATCGCCACCTTAGCGCAGAAATTCGACGCAAGCCTAGGCTTTGAGGCCCTCTTCACCCCCAACTTGGTAAAGGTCACCTTTGATGACAACGGCAACGCCCTCTATTTCTCCCGCTCCATCATACCCTACGTTCGCACCGTGGAGTGGAAACAGTGGCTCGACGTGGCAGAGTTCCACACCCACATAGGCGTATATGCCTACACCCTCGACACGCTGCGCACCGTGGCAGCTCTGCCTCAGTCCTCGTTGGAAAAAGCAGAGTCGCTCGAGCAACTAAGATGGCTGCAAAATGGTTATAATATAAGAGTAAGCGTCTGCGAAACCAACAATATCGGCATAGATACACCCGAAGACCTCGAAAGAGCCGAAAAATATTTGGCGCAACTGCAAAATAATTAGTAACTTTGTAGTCTTGAAAAAATCGGGTTCCAAGCTATGCTTGGTTCTACTATTAGAGAATGAAATAAATTAATACAGGTAATATAAATTTTCAGGCAAAAAGGATGAAAAAAAGTGCATTACAGAAAGCAAGGGAGTCATATCAGCCCAAGCTTCCCAAAAGCCTTCAAGGAGCTGTTAAGCTTCAAGTAGGAGCCCCCACTCAATCAGAGGGTGATCAAGAAGAGATTCAGAAATTATTCCCCCACACCTACGGTATGCCTATCGTAGTGTTTGAGCGCGACGAGCATCCTGTAAAAGTAAAAGAGCCCTTCAACGTAGGTATTATCCTCTCCGGTGGTCAAGCCCCCGGTGGACACAACGTTGTGAGCGGTATCTTTGACGGTATCAAAAAGCTCAACCCCGAGAGCAAACTCTATGGCTTCCTCATGGGTCCTTCCGGTTTCATCAACCACCAATATATGGAGCTCACAGCTAGCTACATCCAAGGTTACCGCAACACCGGTGGCTTCGACATCATCGGTTCCGGCCGTACCAAACTAGAGACTATCGAGCAATTCGACAAAGGTCTTGAGGTACTCAAAGAGCTCGACATCAAAGCCCTCGTGATCATCGGTGGTGACGACTCCAACACCAACGCCGCTGTCTTGGCTGAATACTACAAAGAGAAAGGCGTAGGCGTACAGGTAATCGGTGTGCCTAAGACTATCGACGGTGACCTCAAAAACGAATGGATCGAGACCTCTTTCGGCTTCGACACCGCTTGCAAAGTTTACTCAGAGGTTATCGGTAATATCCAACGCGACTGCAACTCCGCTAAGAAATACTACCACTTCATCAAGCTCATGGGCCGCTCCGCATCCCACATCGCTTTGGAGTGCGCTTTGCAGACTCAACCCAATATCTGCATCATCTCTGAGGAGGTACAAGCTAAACGCATGACACTCGACAATATCGTAAGCCAAATCGCTTACTTCATCGCTGAGCGTGCACGCCTTGGCTGGAACTTCGGTACTGTCCTCATCCCTGAGGGTCTCATCGAGTTCATCCCCTCTATGAAGAAGCTTATCAACGAGCTCAACGACATCCTCGCTGAGCACGGTGCCGAGATCAACGACCTCGACGAGATGGCAAAACTTGAGGCAGTGGTTAGCTACCTCTCACCCGCAAACGCAGAGCTCTTCCACAGCCTTCCCAAGCACATCGCCCTCGAGCTTTGCTTGGAGCGTGACTCTCACGGTAACGTACAGGTATCCCTCATCGAGACTGAGAGCTTGATCTCTGAGATGGTAGGCAAACGCCTCGAAGAGATGGCAGAGCAAGGCCTCTACACCGGCAAGTTCGCTACACAACACCACTTCTTCGGCTATGAGGGCCGCTGCGCCGATCCTTCCAACTTCGACGCTGACTACACTTACGCGCTCGGTTACAACGCTGCTATGCTTATCAACGCAGGTTTGACCGGTTACATGTCATCCGTTCGCAACCTCACCGCACCTAGCGAGGAGTGGATCGCCGGTGGTATTCCAATCACCATGATGATGAACATGGAGCGCCGCAACGGTAAGATGAAACCTGTGATCAAGAAAGCATTGGTAAACCTCAACGGCAAGCCATACCTACGCTACGCATCAATGCGTGAGACTCTTGGTCTTAACACACTCTACCAATACCCCGGTCCTATCCAGTACTTCGGTCCTTCAGAGATCTGCGACCGTCCCTCTATGACTTTGCTTCTTGAGCACGACAAAGCATAAGAGATACTAAGCGACTAATATCCTAATCTACTAGGATACTAAAATACGCACAAGGCGTCCCAAATCGGGGCGCCTTTTTTCATGCATAAAAGGCAGTGACAGCCTAATCAAAAGCCCAGACCGACTAAGAAGCCGCTTCCAGCTCATAAAGCTGACAGGCCTCAAAAGATAACGCTTTTGACACACAACGACAGCGATATCAAAGGAAGCCGCGACCCCTACTCGCTAGAATCTAGGCTCGCTAATATCCGGCGATTCGCTGAAAACTGGCCACTCGCTGGAATCCGGCACGCTCATGAATCCGGTCATGCTGGAATCCGGCACTCACTAGGATTCGGCACTCGTAAACGGGGTAGGGACGCTCCTTGGAGCATCCGCTTTACGGCAACCGAAGCCTAAAATAGTGTCCAACTAAGTTGATCTACACCTTGCTCAATCTTCTATAAAATTAAGGAGGGTCAAATCTCGCGATTCGACCCTCCTGTGAAAGAAAGTTGTTTATATACTATGATTAATTTATGCCATTAGGCAGGCACGTTTCCGTGCCACCATTATTGCTATTTCACAATTATTTGCTGGGTGTGTACATCCGTGTCGTGTGTGATGCGAAGGATGTAGGAACCGGCACCAACAGTATCCAAAGAGATGGTGGTGAAGCCATCACAGTGGTTCTGGGTGAGCATACGCGCACCGGTAAGGCTAAACAACTCTACGGTGTAATCACTCATATCGGTAGCGATATTGAGCACCTCATGAGCAGGTACGGGATAAACATCCAGACCTTGGAATACTGTAGCATCCACACCGGTCTTATAATTGACGGTGACAGGGATCTTAACATAGCTGTTCTTACCCTTCTGGCATGCATGAACAGTGAGGTCAAATGAGCGAGCCTCTACCCAGGGGAAGGAGACGACGCCATCTTCATCGAGACGAGCAAAGTCTCTATCCAAATCTATATCGTAGGTGATAGAAGCCTCTTCAGGATCGAAATCGAAGTAGTCTTTGATGTCAATCTTACCCATATCCCATTTCTTAGACTCTACAGTGACAGGATCAGCCACGATTACCTCTTTGTCACCGCCGAGGTTATCGAGACAGAAGTAAGTCGGAGTAGTTATGCCCCAAGAATTGGTCTTGGTGCTCTGCATATCGAATGTAAGGCTGGTGACAGCACCGAGGGAGCT
>CAZLJS010000125.1:0-5103 GCA_964559895.1 uncultured Sangeribacter sp. | reverse complement strand
AGTAGTCGATACCTTTGGATGGGCTTTGGTTGTTGTGGATACCTATATAATATACACCGGGATCGGGGATGTTAACAGTGAGGTTCTTGTCGCCACGGCTGAAGGAAGACAAATCATCTTCGTCGAGTACGCCGAATTTGATGATCATTTGGTCAACGGAGTTAGCGCCGCCGAGCCAGAATTCCATGTTGCCTTTATAAGCGTAACCATTCCAAACGACTTTATATTCGCCGGCATAGGGGAAGTAGAGTCCGGGAGTGATAGCCCAGTCGTCCTCTACAGTGCTGTCGCTCATGTTGCCGTAAACGACGTAGATAGTGCCGTTGGCGTTGTAGTATTTCCAAGTGATGCCGTCGTTGTTGGCGTCAACGAATGTCCAGTAAGTGTTGACGATATCAGCGGTTGAGAAGTCAGCGGTGTAAGGCACTCTGATTGGAGCCAAGGGGCCTACATAGCTAGTCTGAACAGTAGCGGGAACGCTCTCGCCTTCAGCTACGGCTGTTACAGTGTAAGTGTAGAAGCCAGACTCTGTCATGGAGTTGTCGATATAGTTTGTAGCGTCACCGGCCAAAGTGGCGATGAGCTCGTCGTTGCGGTAAACTTTGATGGCAGTGATGTCGCCGTTTTGGAGAGCGGCGCCTGTGTCATCAAGTGTGGGGAGTGTCCAGCTAAGAGCTACTGACATCTCTTCGCCCTCATTGACAGCTGTGAGGTCAGTGACAGCGGCGGGAACGAGCACGAAGTCTGGGATCTCGAAGCCGGTAAGATACAATCTATAGCCTGCAGCCAAAGATACGCAGTGGAAACCGATATTATAATCACCGGCTGTCTCGGGAGTGAAGACGATGATGTTGTGGTCGGCACCCTCATAATTCATATAGTCAGAAATGCTGAAAAGAGTTTGAGCATTGCTACCTGTCAAAGAGTTGAGGTCGGAACCGTTGGAGAGGACTACTTGATAAGCCTCTTTGAAGCCGTGAGTGAATGTCCACCATGCCAATTTGTATTTCTTACCAGCCTCAAGGGTGATGGCGGGAGATACTACCCAGTCGTCAGCATCCTTAGGAGATTCGAGTGAACGCTCGTAAATTGCGCCACAAGCATATCCTGTCTTGGGGAGGATACGATCATACTCTGAGTATGCCCACTTTTTGCCATCGTCGTTGGCGTTGATGACGGTCCACTCTTTGCTGATAGCTTGGCGACTTTGGTCACCAATTGTGGATGAATAAGGTACGGTCTTCTGCGCTGAAGCCGAAAAGCCCTGTAGCATACAGGCTGCTGAGATTAAAAGAAGACTTAAGTGTTTCATCTTGTATTGTCTTTATTAAAATTTATTCCGGATTATTTAATTAATACTACGTGATGATTGATGATGTACAATCCTTTGGAGGGGTTGGTGACTTTGTTACCATTGAGGTCATAGATCACGCCGTTCTCTTGGAGCTCAACGCTGTTAAGCTCAACAGCTGAAGTTTGGAAGCTGATGGGGATAAATTCCAAGTTAGAAGCGGAAGCGGGGATATAGGCTGTCCACTCAGCGATCTCTTTAGCCTCGGATGCGGGATAGAAGCCGATGCCGTTAAGGCCGTTCATCAAAAGGTAAGTACCTTCGGGAACGACAGTAGCCATGCTTACGCCAACGAAGAGGTTGTTGTCGATAGCCTCGGGAGCCTCAGTGGCAATGTTGACGCTATATTCACCGGCATCACCAATCAAGAGGACTCCAGTGCCAGCGGGGATGGCAGATGTCTCTGTGAAGATAATTTGTGATTCTTTCTCTTCGACGATGTAAGCTTTCAGACCGCTTACTTTAGCGAAGTCAAGATTCTTGGAGCTGCTGAATGTAGCATAACCTTCGGTAGGCATTGTGATGGTGACATATTCCTGCTCACCCTCGGGAACGAATTCTACGCTGATGCCTCTAGTGTAGTAGTAGTAACCCTCAGAAGGATTGTTGTCAATATGAATAGCGATATAGTAGTTGCCTGCTGTCTCTACATTAAATTCGAAATCTTGTGAGAAAGAGCCGGAATAGGTCTCTACGTTGAGCTCAGAGATGGTAGTGGCGGTTGCCATATCATCGATGGTCTTGCCGGAGCTCAAAAGGAATACGAGGTGTCCTTTGGGGCTATTACCATTCCAAGTCAATTTGTAAGTACCGGCCTGGTCAAATGCCATTTGAGGAGAGATGAGATAGTCATCCTCTGTTATGGTAGTGTCGTAGTTTTGGAACTCATAAGTGTGGTTGCCATTCTCGGTGTTGTAAACCCATGCTCTACCATCGGCATTAGCATCAATAATGGTCCAGAACCATTTACCCTCATTCAGGTCAGATAAATCGGTGGTGTAAGGAATTGCTTGTACGGGAAGTGGTCCGGCATAAAATACTTCAGTAGTATCGGATGCGCCCTCTCCGGTAGCAACGGCTGCTACGGAATAATAGTGGAAGCCGCCCTCTGTGAGGCTCTCGTCAACGTATGATGTAGAGTTGCCTGCCACTGTTGCGATGAGAGTGCCGTCTCTATATATATTTACTGCAGTAAGGTCATCTACGCTGAGGGCGTTGCCACCATCATCAATGGTAGGAAGTGTCCATGACAGATTGACGTTGAGATCTTCGCCATTGTTGCTATAGGTAAGGCCTGTGATAGCACCCGGGATAAGGCTGTCTTCATCTACGGTGAAAGTGGTCACGAAGAATGTACCACCGGTCGGTTTAGATGTGCCGAAATGAATGCCAATGCGGTAATCGCCGGTCTCCGCAGGAGAAACAGTATTTATCTCATGCATGAGAGTGTTCTTTTTCGCTGTCGGATTGGCGAAAAATTCCACACCTTGAATTTTTGAGAGAAGGAGCGACTCATAAGTGGCGGCCTCGTTGGCAGCTTGTGCGTCTGCGAGCTCGGTAGCTGACACATCTTGTGTCATCGCTAATGAATAGCCGAGGTTGTTAGAGGTTGCGTATGTCCACAAACCGATTTTGTAGGATTTGCCTTTCTCCAAGTGAATGGCGGGTGAGATCAACCAGTCATCACTTTGTTTGTATTGGACACTTTGGATGGAAGCGCAAGCTCCTGTGCCAGCCTCTCCGCTGAATTTTAGCGCTTGATAGTTGTACTTCCACACTACGGAGTCGTTGTCAACATCAAACGTTGTCCACTCAGGCGAGAGGATGCCTGTACCGGTTTCAGTAGCGCTCTTGGGTACACCAATCACGGATGAGTAGGGTACCGTCAACTGAGCTTTCATGGCTGAAACCATGATGCACATTAGTGCGAGTAGTAAAAATTTTCTTTTCATGTCGTTATGATTTATGTTAGTACTTTTCAGTTCAAACAAGTTTGCGTTCTCGTGAACAAATTTATTTAAACAGATTTTACTATAAAAAAATAACGGTCAAAAAAGGGACTACAAGCCAACTATAAACGCTAAGCCTTCAACTACAATGAGATTTTTAATATCCTTATTTTCAATATTTTAGACAACTACAATGAACTACATTTGCATAATCCACTCGGTCATCTGAGCGTCGCTTTCGAAATCCAACGCCTTGCGCAATCTGAAGCGCGCCATGCTCACGGTTTTGACTTGTTGACCCGTGATTTGCGCCATTTCGTGCGTGCTCATTCCAACGTAGATACATAGTGCGATGCGCTTGTCTTTGTCGGTGAGTGATGGGCAGCGCTCAGATAGTTTCTTGAAGAATTTATCGTTCTTCTCAAAGATGACATCCTTGAGATGCTTCTCCACATTCTTGTCCTTATTAAGGCTCAAGGTGATTAAGGTGTTTATCTTCTTAAGATGCGCATTGATGTTGGTAGAGGCCATGCCATAGCCCTCACGCACCATAGTCTGCAACTTCTCCAGAAGTTCATTGCGCGAATTAAAGAGGATACTATAATAGGTGGTGCGCTGGTTGATGCTCTTCATCTGCGGCTCCATAGTGGAGAGGGTGTCGAGGAGCTCCGCGTTGCGCTTCAACAGCGCGTCGGTCTCCGCATCCTTGTCGGCAAGCTGCGCCGTGAGCTCGTTGACCTCGGCTCGTATGTTGGAGAGTAGCAATTTCTCATCCATGGCCTTCTTAGCCTTGCGGATCTTGCGGCGGATCACTACGTAGCTAAGGTAGATCACAGCTATCACGATGATGCCCAGCACCACAATCTCCCAGACACGCCACTTATGCGTCAGCTCCGTAGCCATGAAATTGGCCCGGTAATTCTCCGACTTGGCGATAAGGTCGTGGCAGATCGTCCAATGCTCGTTGTGCAGAGACTCGTCTGAACGGTTCTTGCGGTCATTCTCGGTAATATAGTTGGTGAGCGTCTCGTAGGCCCGCGCATACTGGTTAAGGTTGGAATAGCAACGGCTACGCAGTAGCAGGAAGTCAACCTTATTCTTCCAATATGCGGGGATAGAGTCCTCCGACATGTTCAGCACAGAGTATTTCTCGGCATTCTCGAGCACCATCAGCGCCTTGCCATAGTCGGCTTTCTTATACGACATATTGGCTTCCGCCATTAGCATGCTATAGATGGCCTGGTTATTCTCCGACTCGATAGCCATATCCATGCCTGTCTTAACAAAATCCTCGATATTGCTGTCGTAGAAATTCAGCTCCGTCATCTTACTGATAATCTCACTGGCGTAGCTCTTATTGCCCAACGCCATGGTGATCTTCAGCGCGTCATCGTAATACTTATACGACTTCTGCTCCTTGCCAATCTCCCTATAAATCTCGCCAAGGTAGTCGTAAATGGTGAAGAGCAGCACCTGCTTAGGCGTGCTGTCGGGCAACTTCTCCACACGTTGCTGGATATGTAGCAACGTCTGCTCTGCCTCGTTTCTAAGTCCATTATGGAAGTCGGAGATAGCCTTTGATGCCATGGTATAAACCAAGACTCGCTCATCCTCGTCGGTGATGTAATACATAGCACAACGATAGATATCAGAACTCAGATCAAAGAACCCTAAAGCATAAAGATACGCACCATAACGGCTCAACAGACGCGCCGCCACCTCCGGACGATCGTTAGCCTCACTCCAGGCAAACAGCTCCGTAGTCAGATCCTTCACCTGCTGCGGCTTCATAGGCACATCCGC
>CAZLJS010000124.1:2577-5103 GCA_964559895.1 uncultured Sangeribacter sp. | reverse complement strand
ATGATGTCGATGCTGTCGCAGCTCTCTACCACGTCGCCATCAGCAGGGGTGGAGATGATGTTTACGGCAGAGGTGCCACCTGTGGCACTGATGCTTACAGGATAAACGAATTGGAAGTAGGATTGCTCCTCAAGACCTTGGTTGCCCTCTACCACTTTACCCTCGAGGTCGGTAGCCTTGAGGCTGATAGTGAGTTGACCGGAGTATTGTGCCAAGAAATCTTTAGCCACGGTGAGGGTCCAGTTGTTGGCATATTCGCCGTTCACAGAGGGTGTGATGCTCTCAAACTCGGCAGTGTTGCCTTGACCGAGGTTGATGAAGGTAGTCTCTTTGTTGAGGTTCACAGGAGCGGAGAAAGAGACCACGAAGTTATTGTTGTCAACGGATTTGATAGTAGTGCCGTTGGCAGGGGTGATATTTACGAACTTGGTGTCGCTGAAGGTGAAAGGCTCTGTAAGACCTGAGAAGGTGATAGTAGCTTTACCCTCGGGAGCGTTGTAAGCAGCCTGAGCGGCAGCCTCGTTGCTCCAGCCCATCACGGTCATTTTGTAGTTGTGACCCTTGATAAGCTTTCTGTCGAAATAGTTCTCTGCGGAGAAGGTAGCCTCCTCACCCTCCACAGCGTTCATGCCGGAGCGGGAGATAATGTAAGCGTCATCGTCGTTAGCCGCGTTGAGGTCGATAACCTCATACTGCATATAAGCGAGGTCGCTGCGGTCAACTTTCACTTTGAATGCATATCCTGCCTCAAATTTCTCGAGGAGGGCACCATCAGCAGGGGTGGAAGAGAGAATCTTCATAGAGGGGTTGAAGAGCTGGCTAAGGTCTGCGCTGTGGTCCACGCCATCGCTAACTACGAGGTTGTGGAGCGATACGAGCACATCTTTTTGTGCTTTAGCCTCAGCGGGAATAGCCACTGACAAAGAAGCGCCACCGAAGCTGTCGGTGCTAACTGTGATCTCAGACATGGGAACAAGTTTGCTCTCATCCTCACCGTTGGCAGTCCAAGCGAACTCGATGCCGTCGTAGCTAAGAGTAGCGTAGTCAGATATATATATGTTGAGTTTATCGGCAGAGCCAAACTCCGACATGGGAGTGAACTCAGCATAGGGATTGGCTACCACCTCTTCATAGTTGAAGTTGAAGAAGATAGAGCCCATGGAGCCTTGATAGTTGCTGTAGATATACTGACCGTCAGCACCTCTCAAACCGTTGAGTGCCAAGAGGATAGTACTGTAAGAGTTGCCGGATGACAACATATCTTGCGCGCGGCGAAGCTTGCCTGTCACGTCGATAGTCATCACGGTGTAGTCATCATTAAATGAGGGGGTTAGATACTCCTGATAGTATTCACTATCTGAAGACTCGCTGGAACCGTATTGCAAGGAGATGAGACCTGCGTTGGGGTCAAGCGGTTGAGAGAAGGTCAACACATATTTGCCATTGGCATTCTCGGGGAGGAAGTAAGAGAGGAATTTGATACCCGGGGTGTTGAGGTTGGTGAAATCCACGGAGCCGTCGCCATTGGTAGCTGAAACGAGCTGTGAAGGCTGAGCGGCAGCGTAGTATGTCAAGTCGAGGAGACCGGTGCCGTCGTATTGGTTGGTAGCGTCGTCGGCAGAGCGGAGGCCCTGAACCTTAACGTCGAATTGCTGTCCGGCTGCAATGGTGCCATCGGCATACCAAGCGTTGAGGAGGTCAGCGAGCTCGATGGTGAGGTATGTGCCATTCACGCTATAAGCGGAGCTGTCGAGAGTAGATGTGGTGTTGCCTGTGGTGACAGTGATGCCATCCAAGGCGATATCCATGTTGAACACCAACTCGATGGAGCCAGTGCCCGCGGTGGAGAAGGTGCTGTTGTTCTCAGCAGAATTGCTTGTCACTGTGAGTTTGCGATCCATCGACATAGTGAAGTAGCCTGATGTCATCACGAAGTCGCAATAGAAGTAGTAGGTAGTGCCTGCTACCGCGTTGAAGGAGTAGTAGCGTGTCTGGCCTACAGTGCTGACAGATACGGAAAGCTCTTTCTCGTGAGCCTCGTCGTAATAGGGCGTGAAGTAACCGAAACCGGCAGCAGTAGTCTCGCAATAGACCCTGCCCGTGGTCTGGGCGGTGTAGTAACCGCTGTAGTTGTTGAGCTCTTGATCCAGCTGATAAGTCTGATCCAGGAAGAGCTCACCCAGGTCGATAGTTGCAGCGTTGGCAGTGCCGAACAGGCCCAAAACCAGAGCCACCAGAGCCATCACCCTGTGTGAAAGATAATTGTTCATAAATATATTTAGATTTATAAAGTGGCGGTGCACCGTAGCACACCGCCACTATCGATTATTTTACGATGAATTTCAAGGTCTTGGAAGCCTCGGCGGATTGTGCTTTCACGATTACTACGCCGTGGTAACCATTAGTAGATACTACGAATGAACCTTCACCATTGGCAGCGCCAATGAGCTCACCGGCTACGTTATAGACAGCTACGTTGGCAGCCTTGTCGGAGGCAACGGCGATGTCGCCATTCTCGTTGAGGGC
>CAZLJS010000124.1:0-2477 GCA_964559895.1 uncultured Sangeribacter sp. | reverse complement strand
TCCTTGAGATAGTAGGGCACATTCTTGGGATAGTAAGAGCCATACTCGCCACCCTTCTGCCACTCACCAAGCAAGGGATCGTTGACAGCACCGAGGTTGTTGCTTTGCAAGGTGAAGAGGTTGTCCTCAAGCACGATGAAGAGCACGCTGATGTTTTGATCCACCACATCCATAGCGAAGGAGATCTCCATGGGCACCTCGATGATGGAGTTGCCACTGTCTGTAGTGCGTGCGGTGATATTGAAGTCAGCCATAGCGGGAGTATCCATCTCCTCATATACATAGTCGCACCAGAGCTTGTTGACACCCTCGGGAGCGAAGAAGGTATAACCATCGGCAGTGGTAGCCATCGGGAATGAGACGATGCCGCTGCGGTTGATTACCGCGGAGGGGGCGCCTACGTTGTTCAAGCCAAGGTAGGTGGTGTAAGCGCTGAGGCCGGAGCTATATACGTCGTTGTTGTAAGTGCGAAGACACACAGGGATGATCTGGTCGCCGAAATCCTCTTGCAACTTCTCCATAGCGAGGAAGCCCAAGGGGCAGTTGGAGCAGGCAGAGCCGGAGTACTCCTCGATCATGACACGTTTGGTGGGTTTGAAGGCGAGGACGCTGACGCTGTTGTTGATCTCGGCAGTCTCGTTGTCCAAGGTCACTACAAGTTTGTAGTTGTTGACCATGCCGATATCCAAGGGTAGCTGATGCTCAAAGCGGAAGCTATAGGGGTTCTTGGAGTCGATAGTGACGTTGGTCTCGTTGATCTCATCTACGTTGTTGCCATAGGAGTCAAGGAGCTTAATGTTGGCTGAGGAGTAGGATGCCATGTCAGACACCACGTTGATTCTACCATACACGTCGAGACCTTTCTGGTCAACCACGGTAGTCTCGTTGTCGAGAGTGACAGCGAAGAGCATCTCGTGAAGAATCTTAACGTTGTCAACGAATATGATGCTCTGGTCGGTGTTCTCATTTACAAAAGCGATATAGACATCCTGACCTGCGTAGTCCTCCAGGGAGATTTCCACGTGAGTCCACTCATCGTCGATGCCACCTTTGGTAGCACCCGGATCAGCAACGGCGTTGTAAATCTCCTTCTTGTTGGCTTTGAGGTAAGTGATAGCCTCAGATGTGATATCGTTGTAGATATTGTCGCTGGCAGGGATGAGATAAACTTTGAGTACGTCTTGTTTATTCTTATCGAAGCCTTGAACGTCGAATGTCAAGCGGCAGTTCTGGTCGGGGAGGTAAGTTGCGGGTATCACCATCCAGTCGTCGCTGGTTCCTGCGGGATCGTAGGAGGAGTGAGACATAGCGGCATAGTCGCTACTCTCTTCGTTGTCGCGAGCTATCCACCAGGGTGTGGAGGTGGCGGTGAAACCGTAGCTCTGCATCTCCTCGGTGGGGACGTTGTTGTCACCCTCGTAGAACATCATCTGGAGCGCCAAGCCCTCGTTGAAGTTCTCAGAGAAGAGATATACGTCGTCGTAGGAGATTTCACGCTCGTAGTTACCCTTATATTCGATAGAGATAGCCTCATTAGCACCGCTATTACCCATATCTGTCACTACTCCTGCGGGCACCTCGATGTGATATGTGTTGCCCTGATAGAGGTAGATGGTAGAGGTGGGATAGAGTGCCATCTGGTTACCGTTGACAGCGATAGAGAGGTCGGCGAGAGCGTCGGTCTCATCGTTGCGGTAGATCTTAGCTTTGGAGCCCTCTACGAGTTTGAGAGCGCTGTCGAAGTTAAGAAGGATATGGCTGGAGGAGTAGTCAAATTTGCTGATACCTGATCCGGGAGTGGGATAGATGGAGGTAGAAGCGACGGGAGCGGAGTTGCGACCCACATATTTGATTACGATGTCGCGGTTGGTGATGCTCTGGTCGCCATCCAAGGAGATGGTACCGGCAGGAATCACCACGCTATACTCTTCGTTGGCGTTGAGCGCTGTCGGGGAGAAGACCACGGTCATGGAGGCGTTGTTGGTACTGATACCCATGGAGTTCTTCACCACGTTGCCCTCCTTGTCGCGGAGCTCCGCTTTGCGGTTATAGTTAGTGCCCACGGTAGCCACCTTTCTATCGAAGTTGATAGTGACGCTGGAGAGTGTGGAGAAGATGGCACCTGCGGCAGGGGTGATAGAATAGTTGCCGAGCAAATCTACCGCGGCGCAGGCGTCGAGGATGGGCTCGTTCATGTAGTAAACCACGCCTGTTCCCTCAGAGGGATCGTAGAAGGAGCCGATGACGGAGCTGTCTCCGCTGACGCCACGCACGGTACCTGTCTGTGCGATGCCGGTAGCGTCGGCGAAGTTGATGCCGTAGCGTTGGCGGAGAATCTCCTCCATGCTATACCAGTATTTGCCGCTGCGGACATACATATCGCGGTTGGCAGAGTCGAAGGGGGTAGCGCCGTAGAGCACGCCGTTGTTGTCGATGGCTACGCCCATGAGACCGTTGTCGGTATCCTCGTCGTAGAG
>CAZLJS010000123.1:3543-5118 GCA_964559895.1 uncultured Sangeribacter sp. | reverse complement strand
GTTTCAAGCCTTTATTGTTTTAGAATCTTTCGCTATGTTTGCTTTGGTGATATTTTGTGGTATTAAGCCTCTCCACAACGCCACCTACATGTGATGCGGATGCGTTCCATTACATTAGGGGTGTTCTTTATGTACCGCAAAGCGCTATCGACAGCTATAAGGATGCTACATTTTTATAACCCCATTGTGCTTACCTGAAATTAGCTGATTGAGATAGTAATCTCGCTTTATAATCATATCCTACTTTTAAAAACCGGTCAACTGACCGACTTTTTAAGTAATGCGTACAGCCGCTCCGTAACCTACTTGCGGAAATGTGTGGCTATGACTGATTTAATGCTGTAGCCAAGGAAGATTATATTTTGCTACGTAAAACAAATTTAGTAAATTTGCGCGCTTACTAATGCGGAGCCCCAAGAGTTGGGCTCGCTCGTTTGTCATCCATTACCATTTGAACCCTTTAATCAAATTAATACATCACTATTATGTCTAGTTTTAATCGTAAGCAGATACTATTTTATCGAACGTGTCTATTACTTGTACTCATTCTCGCCGGCGTGGTCCAATCCAATGCCTCTAAAAAACAGATTACATCTTCAATAGCCGGATGGGGCTACTCGGAAGGCGAGAAGGTCACACGTGTGGAACTCGGGGATTTCACGGTGTCATTCACTAACACGACATATCACTCCAGCGGCCTGTCGGTTGGCGGTAGTATCACTGTCACCAGTAACTCCGGATCTTATATCCCTTCAATTTTCAAAACAAACTCTCAAAGTTACACCTTAATCGACGGTACATACACACAGCCATCCCAGGTAGCTCCTCCATCTTTGCCGGGTGGTGGCGAAGAACAAACCGTGACAATCTACTATTATGAAGGCACCACGGTTGATGGTTTAATCTATGATTTAGATGAATCGGGAACGACACTCGTTGGTGTCGCAAATAACAGTGGATCGCTAATTGTAGATACGACTGTTGAATATGACGGTAAAACATATCCGTTGACCAATGTTGACATCTGTTCCGGAGCCGGCGACATAACAGAAATCCAAATCAAGGATAGCGAGGAGTTGCTAACCTTAGGCGACTGTATGTTTGGCGGTGCTGAACCGCAGACTGTCTATGTCGGAAGAAAACTGAGCAATACTAGTGTATTGTTCCAAGAAAATCAGAAGTTATCCACAGTGGTTTTGGGTGATCAATACACTACAATCCAAGAAAATACATTCAGTGGCTCTACCTTAACATCAATCAAAGCTCCCGCCGTTAAAACAATCGGCGACGACGCTTTCTATGGGTGCCTCAACCTTGTCTCAGTGGAATTTAGCGATGAGCTGAAATCAATAGGTAACTCAGCATTTAGTTTCTGTTTTGAACTTTCTTATATTGATTTTACGGAAACATTGGAAGAAATAGGAACAAACGCATTCTACTTATGTTCATCCCTCTCCGGACTCTTATCCATACCCAAAGGGATAACCAAAATCCCAGAAAATGCCTTCGCCTCCACCGCCTACACAATTTGTGAGGTGTCGGGCGATACGCTTATTGAACTTATTGAGGAGGAGC
>CAZLJS010000123.1:0-3443 GCA_964559895.1 uncultured Sangeribacter sp. | reverse complement strand
CCCATTGAGGACCCTGATATTGATTCCGTACAGGAAAGAAATAATCCGCTTGGTAATGTTGAAACTGTAATAGTGCCGAGTAATATGGCTTCTGTATATCGCAGCGCAAATTGGGGCGAGCTATACACAATCGTCTCTAATTCAGGCACCGAAGTAAGCGTTGAGGTTACCACTCCGGGTAATCTGGCTAATGATATCGTCACACAAACTCGCAAGGCCCCTGCATCGGTCAATAAATTGATCATCACAGGCGGTGAAATGAACGATGATGACTTCAGGGTGATTCGTGATAACATGACCGCATGTTTCGATCTTGACCTGTCGGCGGCAATGTGCGAATCCATTCCTGAGGGTGCGCTTAAAGGTAAGAATGTGCTTCGCAGCATAGTTCTACCGGACAACGCTACCAAGATTGGAGAAAATGCCTTTGAGGACTGTCCGGTGTTGGAGTCTGTAAGTGTCACAGACAACAGCAATTTGCAAATAGTCGGGGCAAATGCTTTTGCCAATTGTGTGTCGCTGAAAACAGCCAACATCGGCGAAAAAGTGACCGAAATCGGTCGTTATGCGTTTGCTCGCATACGTAGTATGAAGAATTTCAAAATGCCCGCAGCGCTATCCACTGTTGGCGAATGTGCGTTTAATTATGCCTCAAAGTTGAACTCTATCAGCTTTGGTGATAATGTGACAACAATCGGATCCAATGCATTCTACGGCTGCACATCATTGACTGATGTCTCATTTGGTAATTCTCCGGCAGCCATCGGGAATAGCGCTTTCTCCGGCTGCACTTCATTGTCGATACTTTCATTCTCAGATGCTATTTCGTCTATCGGTAGTGAAGCCTTTATGGGGTGCTCTTCATTGAAGAACGTCGTTTTGCCTAACTCAATCACTTCTATCAATGGAATGACATTCCAAGACTGCACATCATTGAATAGTATAGTCCTGCCGGATGCTCTCTCCTCAATAGGTGCTGATGCTTTTAACGGCTGTTCGGCGTTGTCGAATATCGATGTTCCGGCTACTGTAAACTCTATTGGCGCTTCTGCCTTTAGTAACTCTGGTTTGGTTTCTGTTGACCTGTCAGAATTAGACGGGATGACCGCAATCGAAACCGAAACTTTCTTTGGCTGCGATAAATTGGAGAGTGTGGCATTCCCGCAGAATATCACATCAGTGGGCGACAACGCATTTATGTCATGCATAAGCCTTACAGATGCCGATATGTCTGAAACTAAAGTTTCTAAAGTTGGTGCAAACGCATTTAATGGTTGCGCTAAGTTGGCTTCTATATTCCTTCCCACTACCACAAAAGAGTTGGGAGAATCGGCGTTTAGCGGTTGCCGCAAATTGCAAACTATCAGCATCACCGCTATGACACCTCCGACAGTTCAGTCAACCACATTTAAATCAGTTTCAAACGAAACCTGTTCACTCCTTATCCCCACAAAAGCTTTTTCTGATTACATCTTAGCTTCTTATTGGGGTTCATTCGTTGATATCAAGGCCTCTTTTGATATTGAGATAGAGGGCGACGAGGCAGGTCTTGATTATGAGGTATTTGACAACGAAGAAGATGCCAACGAAGATGTATCAGGTGACAATTCTGATAATGAGAATATTGGCGATGCTGAAAATGCCGATGTTCGTCGCAAAAGTCATACACGAGCCAAAGCTAATTCAAACAACTTGTCAAATGGTATCAGTCTGTTTGTTCCCTCATCTAAGACCGTCCGTTTCCATGTCACAGGCAACATGGCGAGTGGAGAAGTATTAGTGTTCCTTAATGATGAAGATGTTACCGACCGCTTGGTTAACGGATACCTGATTTTGTCTAACTTTGGCGATGTTAATACCATTAAAGTTAAATCCCCTGAGTCAGGAATAAAAGATGTAACAAACACTGATGGCGAGATTAATGCCAACACCATTGTTGATGTCTATAACCTTTCAGGAGTAGTCGTTATGCGAGGTGTTGAAATGGGTTCAATTGAAAACCTTAGTGCAGGTATCTACATTGCCCGCTCAGCCAACGCAACCAAGAAGATTGTAATCAAGTAATCCCCATCCGATTACACATCCTTAAATAACTTAGCCACAAGCTTATGGTCACGTACCATCGCTTGTGGCTAATTTTATGTCCGGTTATCTAGCTGTTGTCGCACACATTACCTATCTTTGCATATATTTTAACAACCTCTCATTGATTCAATATAATGCGTTATGACAAATGGAGAATGAAGATGTCGTGGTCTCATTCTCGACACAAACGGCTAATCATTGCATCGTTCACCATTCTATTGCTATGTGGCATAAAGATAGGATGGGTGACATGGACATGTCATGACATCAAATCAATAGAAACAGAGAAACAAGACATACTGCAGCGTCGAAATTGGCTGGTGCAAAACGTCATGACCACCCCTCAGCAATTGATAGATGCAATGCCGGTCGAGATTGGGGCTCAATTCCAGGGTGAATGGGCGTTGTATTCCTGCTCCATGCTCACAAAAGCTCTCTCAAATATCGCGCAGCTATATCCGGAGACAAAAAATACGTCCGAGGCTCAAGCTGATAGCCTTATCCACATTGTCTTATCACCGCAACTCAGGTCCTACGACGCAGATAGATGGGAGGAGGACGCCCTTGCGTCGTTGGATGGTAACGTGAGCCATATTTCTTATCTTAGTCATCTGGCGTGGATGATTGGCAATTATAAAAAGATATGCGAAAGTAATAAATATGACGCCCACTACGATTCGATTTGTGAAACAATGAATCGTAGAATCCTGGATTCAGAAATTATGAACCTGCCGACTTATCCTAATGAGCCAATTTATATCCCTGATATGTTGGTCGCCATAGTAGCATTACATGACTATGCCCAATCCCACCATGGAGAATATGCTGAAACCGTTAACGCGTGGATAGACAAAGCAAAATCTGACTGGATAGATCCGCATACAGGCATGTTAGCGTCGATGCTGGATGGGAATGGTGCTATTGTTGCGGACATCAAAGGCTCGTATAGCGGGCTTAACTGTTATTATCTCAGTCTGATTGATGATACATTTGCTCGAGAGCAATATAAGCAGTTCAAAAGCATATTTACTAAATCATTTCCAATGTTTGGGGTTAAAGAATACACGGATAAGTCACCCATACTCGCCTTGGATATTGATGCCGGAATCTTGTTATTCGGGTTGAGCCCTTCCGGAACCGCATTTGCGATTGGTAGTGCCACCTACTTCAACGATACCTCCATGCGAACTAAGTTGTTGAGGACAGCAGAGATCGTCGGGCATACCGTGGCGTGGGGAAACCAGCGACATTATTTACTCGCTAATGTCGCGCCGGTAGGCGAGGCTATTGTCTTGGCAATGAGAACGAATTACCATAAAATATTTTAGCGCAATAAGGTTTTCGCCATTTGCTACAAT
>CAZLJS010000122.1:0-5120 GCA_964559895.1 uncultured Sangeribacter sp. | reverse complement strand
ATCACTCCACCGGGGCACATACAGAAGGAATAGACGCCTCTGCCATCTACCTGTGCTACAAAGTTATACTCCGCGGGAGGGAGCCATGGGCCGCGTCCCTTGGGGTTATGATATTGTATTCTATCTATCAGTTCCTGAGGGTGTTCCAGACGCACGCCTACGGCTATACCTTTGGCTTCGAGATCCACACCCTGGCTATATAGCGTCTTATAGAGGTCGCGTGCGCTATGTCCGCTAGCGAGCACCACGGGACCGCGATACTCCACGCCATCAGCCGTTTTAACGCCCAACACCGTGTCGCCATCTATGAGCAGCGACTCTACCCTTGTGGAGAAATGAACCTCGCCACCGGCCTCTATGATGGTGTTGCGTATATTCTTGATGATACCCGGGAGCTTATCGGTGCCTATATGGGGATGAGCATCTATCAATACGCTCTCGTTGGCGCCATGCTGATACAGAAGGTTGAGGATATCCTCTACGGGACCGCGTTTCTTGCTGCGGGTAAACAGCTTACCGTCGCTATACGCGCCCGCGCCACCTTCGCCGAAGCAATAGTTGGAATCGGGATCTACCAGATGTTTTTTAGAGATTTCAGCGAGATCGACGCGGCGGCTGTCCACATCTTTACCGCGCTCAAGGATTATCGGCTTGATGCCACATTCCACAGCCCTCAGACCGGCAAACAATCCGGCAGGACCTGCGCCTACGATGACTACCACCGGGGCCTCTGTCGGCAACGGATTAAAGGTCACAGGCTTACATCTCACAGGCAGTTTCTCCCCTTTGGAGGCAACCTCCACACGGAGATTTATCATAATCCTTTTCTGTCGCGCATCGATGGAGCGGCTCTTGATGCGCCATTCCCCTATTTGCGTCGGTGAGACTCCCTTAATATCGGCAATCTCTTCGACCAACAACTCGGGATTGGCAGCTACTCGCGGCGCTACTCTTATACTTAATTCCTCTATCATAGTGCAAAGATACAAATTTTTGAGTTAACTTTGCAACCATGAAAGAGAATATCGGATTTCTATTTGACTTAGACGGTGTTTTAATCGACAGCGAAACGGAATATACCCGCATCTGGGAAGCCATCGACGAACTATACCCTACAGGGGTGGCGAATTTCGCACAAGTGATCAAAGGCACCACCCTACCCAATATATTATCCACTTATTTCAGGGAGGATATCCGCGAAGAGGTCTTCGTGAGACTGCATCAGATGCAGCAGGATATGCATTTTGAGTATTGTCAGGGAGCGTATGAGTTCCTGCAGGAGCTACGCCGCCGCGGCATAAAGACGGCTATCGTCACCAGCAGCGACGCCAGAAAGATGGCATTGTTATGGTCGCAACATCCCGAGCTAAAGGAGTGTGTGGATGTGGTGATTGACGCGGGGATGATAAAGCATTCCAAGCCAAATCCCGAGGGATACCTCTTGGCAGCAGCTAAGCTGGGGTTGGAGCCTGGCAGATGCGTGGTTTGCGAAGATGCCGTGCAGGGTATCCGCGCAGGAAAGAGCGCCGGTGCCACCGTGATTGGCTTCACCGCCACGCTGGGTCGCGACAAAATCGCAGCAGAGACTGACATCGTTGTTGACCAGATTTCCGAAATAGAGATAGATAGCATCATAGAGAAACTAACTAAGTGATGAACAACAATATACCTTTGGCGGAGAGGATGCGTCCTCATAGCCTCGACGAATACATAGGCCAGACACATCTTGTGGGGGAAGGCGCAGTGGTGAGACGTATGATTGAATCCGGTCGTATCGCCTCGTTTATCCTGTGGGGACCTCCCGGAGTGGGCAAGACCACATTGGCACAGCTGATAGCACAGCTCACTGAGGCGCCGTTTCACACGCTCAGCGCCGTCACTGCCGGTGTGAAGGATGTGCGCGAGGTGATAGAGCAATGCACCAAGGAGAGCAACTCCCTCTTTGGCCAAGGGTCGCGCCCTATCCTCTTCATCGACGAGATACACCGTTTCAATAAGGCACAGCAGGATTCGCTATTAGGGGCCGTAGAGCGCGGTGTGGTGACGCTCATTGGCGCCACTACCGAGAACCCATCATTTGAGGTGATACGTCCCTTACTATCCCGCGCTCAGGTATATACGCTGAAATCGCTGGAGGAGAAGGACTTGGAGGCGTTGATGCAGCGAGCCCTCACCAAGGATGAGATACTGAGCCACCGCACCGTGGATATACAATCCACCAAGGCACTCTTCCGCTTCTCAGGAGGCGATGGACGCAAGCTACTGAATATTTTGGACTTGATAGACCAATCCACGCCTAAGGGTGCCACCATGGTCATCAACGACGAGATTACCACCAAGCTACTCCAAGAGAACCCTGCCGCCTACGACCGCCATGGCGAGATGCACTACGACATCATATCCGCCTTCATCAAATCAGTACGAGGCAGCGACCCCGACGCCGCCGTCTATTGGCTGTCGAGGATGGTAGCCGGTGGTGAAGACCCCGCGTTTATCGCCCGCCGTCTGGTAATATTAGCCGCGGAGGACATAGGCTTGGCAAACCCCAACGCCCTACTGCTCGCCAACGCCACTTTCGACGCCTTGCAGAAGATAGGATGGCCCGAAGGACGCATTATACTATCTGAGTGCGCCATCTATCTAGCCACATCGCCCAAGAGCAACACCGCATATATGGCCATCAACAGCGCCCTGGAGGAGGTCAACGCCAGTGGCGACCTACCCGTGCCGCTACATCTGCGCAACGCCCCCACAGGACTGATGAAGCAGCTGGGATATGGCAAAGAATATAAATATGCACACGACTACCAAGGCCACTACGTGGAGCAACAATACCTCCCCGACGCCCTGGCAGGAAAGCGCTTCTGGATACCCGCAGAGAACGCCGCAGAACAAAAAATGTCGCAACTCCAGGAAATGCGCCACCAAAACAAGAAATAATTGAAGAATTATGGCAAAACATTTGGCTGGTATGAATATTTATATATAACTTTGCGCTATCTAAACCAAGATAAAATAAAGAACAATAACAAATAAAAACTCACTTTTCATATCATGAAAAAGCACAATTTCTACGCAGGGCCCTGTATCCTATCGCCCTACACAATCAAAAGCACAGCAGACGCCATTCTCGACTTTGCTGATACCGGTTTATCCATTCTTGAAGTATCACACCGCAGCAAGGAGTTCCAAGCTGTTATGGACGAGACTGACAAGCTGTTTAAAGAATTGCTAGAAATCCCCGAAGGTTATCACGTATTGTTCCTCGGTGGTGGCGCCAGCACTCAATTCTACATGGTGCCTTTCAACATGCTTGAGAAGAAAGCCGCATACCTCGACACAGGCACATGGGCACACAAAGCTGCTAAAGAGGCTAAACTCTTCGGCGAAGTTGAAATCGTTGGTTCCTCAGAGGCTTCCAACTACAACTACATCCCCAAGGATTTCGTAATCCCCACAGATGCCGACTACTTCCACTTCACCAGCAACAACACCATCTATGGCACAGAGATTCGCAAAGACTTCGACAGCCCCATACCGGTAGTAGCCGACATGAGCTCCGATATCTTCTCACGCCCAGTAGATGTATCCAAATACTCACTCATCTTTGGTGGCGCACAGAAGAACCTCGCCCCTGCAGGTGTCACCTTCGTCATCGTTAAAGAGGACGCCCTCGGTAAAGTATCTCGTCAAATCCCGACTATGATCGACTACCGCACACACATCAAGAAAGGTTCAATGTTCAACACACCTCCGGTACTCCCCATCTACTCCGCATTGATGACCCTCCGCTACTACAAAGAGCAAGGCGGCATCAAAGAGATGGAGCGCCGCGACCTTGAGAAAGCAGCCATCCTCTACGACGAGATCGACCGCAACAAACTATTCAAAGGCACAGTAGCCACCGAAGACCGTTCCATCATGAACGTTTGCTTCGTCATGAACCCCGAATATGCAGAGTTGGAGAAAGAATTCTTTGATTTCGCCACCTCCAAAGGCATGGTCGGCATCAAAGGCCACCGTTCAGTTGGCGGCTTCCGTGCTTCTCTCTACAACGCACTCCCCAAAGAGAGCGTAGAGGCTTTGGTAGCTTGCATGAAAGAATTTGAATTGAAACACTAATCCCCCACTGCCACAATGAAAATATTAGTATTCACAGAGAAACCGTTTGCAGCAGCCGCTGTGACAGCTATCAGAGAAGTGGTAGAGACCTCCGGCAACGAGCTCGTCTTGGTAGAACAAGGCACCAGAGAGGACCTGCTCAAAGTAGTAGCCGACGTAGAGGGATTAATCGTACGTAGCGACAAAATCGACGGCGAAGTCATGGACCACGCTCCCCAATTGAAAGTGATAGTACGCGCCGGAGCAGGCTACGACAACATCGACCTCGAAGCAGCCACCAAACATGGCATCTGCGTGATGAACACCCCCGGACAGAACTCCAACGCCGTTGCTGAGTTGGTATTCGGCATGATGGTGATGATCTATCGCAACCAATACAATGGCAAATCAGGCTCCGAGCTCAAAGGCAAATCCCTGGGCATCTACGCCTTCGGACAAGTAGGCCGCAACGTAGCACGCATCGCCAAAGGCTTTGAAATGCAAATCGAAGCATTAGACGTATTCGTACCCGACGAGGTAATCGAAAGCGCCGGCGTGAAACCCCTCCACGACGTAAAAGAGCTCTTCAGCCGCAATAACTTCGTATCACTGCACATCCCCGCCACAGCACAGACAAAAGGCTCCATAGGCTACGATTTAGTGACCCTCATGCCTAAAAACGCTGTATTGGTCAACACCGCACGCAAAGAAGTTATCGACGAAGAAGGCCTCATCAAAGCCATGGAAGAGCGCAGCGACATCCGCTACGTATCCGACATCAAGCCCGACCGTGCCGAGGAATTTGAGCAGAAATTCGGCGCCCGCGTATTCTTCACCCCCAAGAAAATGGGCGCACAGACCGCTGAGGCTAACTTCAACGCCGGTGTAGCAGCCGCTAACCAGGTGATCGGTTTCCTCAAAGATGGATGCAACAGATTCCAAGTCAACAAATAAACATTAGCAACATAAGTATAACACAAGAGGCGATTCAGCAATGGATCGCCCCTTTTTTATGCCAC
>CAZLJS010000121.1:0-5178 GCA_964559895.1 uncultured Sangeribacter sp. | reverse complement strand
TTTTAGAGGTATCAAAAACTACACTTTTCTGAGTTTTGAGTGGTCAAATGTATCTATTCAGCGGATGTCCTCATACTGCTACTCACACAAATGTGTACCTCTCGGCACACTCTATGCTTACCGGATATACCCCACAGAGACTCGCCTTCGGCTCGCTTCTGTGGGGCTACCTACAACTCAGCCCCTCTCGGGGCTACGTCAGTGCTGTAACGGAAATCAAAACTGCGAAGACGACCACACACCACCACCACAGACTTACGTCCATCGCAACAACCGAGGATGCTGTAACGGAAATCAAAACTGCGAAGACGACCACACACCACCACCTAACCACTTGCGTAGTGCGGAGCTGTTCTGTTCAAACGGTCTTCCGTTTGCTTCCCCGTTAATTTGCTTTTCATTACTGCGATCTACTGCGATAATTCCACATATTATAAACCATCTATTTACCTCTCATACATGAATAAGATACACGTATATCATGAATAACTTAGCCATTTACTGAATATTATAGTTAAAAACACTGAATTATTTGGATATTCTACGCTTATATTCAAGAATAAGTCATTACCTTTGCAGCATCAAAATGAATAACATTCATCTATGGCAACAAATCTCGAAATAAAAAGCGCGCGCCATTCAGCCATCCGTGAGCTGATAGAAGCCAACACTATCTCATCGCAAGAGGAGCTGAAATCGCACCTCGCCACTGTGGGCTACGCTGTGGCGCAGCCTACGCTATCACGCGATATCAAGGAGATGGGGCTGGTGAAAACCCGCAACGGATATTGTATGCCCGAGCCTGCCATCAAGGAGATGAATGTTGAGTCTCTCACCAACCTTAATTTTATTCAGCCCAATAGCATCATCAGCTTGGAGTTTGGCACCGGTATCGCCGTGATACACACCGCGCCCGGTCATGCCAGCATGGTCGCCGCCTGCATCGACAATGCGCAGCTACCACCTATCATGGGTACCATCGCCGGTGACGACACGATCCTCCTTATGCTCCGACGACGATATAGCGAGGACGACACCACGTTTGCTATCGCCACCCTCGCGCCCGACATACTCCGCAAACGCATCTAACACACTCTAAATCATTTAGTTTCACAACACAATATCACCGTCTTGTAGCGACACGGCATGCCGTGTCGCTCTCAAGACACCACTTTTTCGCAATTTATAATGCACTTTTAGCAACACTTTTGCACCCTTTTTCTTAACATCAACACACTATAATGGAAGAATATATAGTAGAAATCGCGTCTCAGAAACATCTCCAATATGTGGATGAGATCCTCGCCACTATCGAGGCGGCAACCAAAGTACGTGGCACCGGCATCGCCAAACGACGTCCGGAATATATCGCTCAGAAAATGAATGAAGGTAAAGCCATCATCGCCATGAAAGGTGACGAGTTTGTGGGCTTCTGCTATATCGAATCATGGAGCCATGGCGAATTTGTAGCCAACTCCGGTCTTATCGTCAAGAGCGACCACCGCGGCCACGGCCTCGCCAAACGCATCAAGCAAACGGCGTTCAACCTCAGCCGCAGCCTCTTCCCCAACGCAAAAATCTTCGGCCTCACCACCGGTTTGGCGGTGATGAAAATCAACACTCAGCTGGGCTACGTGCCGGTGACGTTCAGCGAACTAACCGCCGACACCACCTTCTGGAAAGGCTGCGAGAGCTGTATCAACTACGACGTACTAACACGCAACGACTATACACGCTGCCTATGCACAGGTATGCTTTACGACCCCGCTAATTGCGGTTAATATTTTACTAATCAAAGACTTTTACTGTTATGAAAAAGAAAATAGTAGTAGCTTTTAGCGGTGGCCTCGACACCAGTTTCACCGTGATGTATCTCGCCAAGGAGAAGGGTTATGATGTATATGCGGCATGTGCCAACACCGGTGGCTTCAGCCCCGAACAGTTGGCAGAAAATGAGAAAAACGCATATCTCCTTGGCGCTACCAAATACGTGACCCTCGACGTTACCGAGGAATACTATGCCAAGAGCATCAAATATATGATCTATGGCAACGTGCTTCGCAATGGCACCTACCCTATCTCGGTGTCTAGCGAGCGCATCTTCCAAGCCATGGCGATAGCGCGCTATGCTAAAGAGATAGGCGCCGACGCCATAGCTCACGGCTCCACAGGAGCGGGCAACGACCAGATCCGTTTCGACATGACGTTCATGGTTATGGCTCCCGAGATGGAAATAGTGACCCTGACTCGCGACATGGTGCTCACTCGCCAGTTTGAGGTAGATTACCTTAACACCCACGGCTTTAAAGCCGACTTCGCCAAGCTAAAATACTCCTACAACGTGGGCATCTGGGGCACTAGCATCTGCGGTGGCGAGATCCTCGACTCCGCTCAAGGGCTCCCCGAGAGCGCATACCTCAAGCAGGTCACAAACCATGGCACCGAACAGATACGCATCACCTTCACCAAGGGTGAGATAAGCGAAGTAAATGGCGTGGCTTACGATGACAAAATAGCTGCTATCCAACACATTGAGGAGATAGCCGCTCCCTATGGCATCGGTCGTGATATGCACATTGGCGACACCATAATTGGCATCAAAGGACGAGTAGGATTCGAGGCAGCGGCGCCTATGCTTATCATCGGCGCGCATAAGTTCCTCGAGAAATACACCCTCTCCAAGTGGCAACAATACTGGAAGGACCAGGTAGCCAACTGGTATGGCATGTTCCTACACGAGAGCCAGTATATGGAGCCTGTGATGCGCGACATCGAGGCGATGCTTACCGAGAGCCAACGCAACGTTAACGGCACCGTCATCCTGGAGCTACGTCCATATAGCTTCATGCCAGTGGGCGTGGAGAGCGACTGCGACCTTGTTAAAACCAAATTTGGCGAATATGGCGAGGTACAGAAAGGCTGGACCAGCGACGACGCCAAAGGGTTCATCAAAGTGCTAAGCACCCCATTGAGAGTTTATTACGCCAACCACCAAGAGGAGATAGACACATTCAAGTCATGATTAAAGTAGGTATCATAGGGGCGGCGGGCTATACCGCCGGAGAATTGCTGAGATTGCTGCAAAACCATCCCGGAGCGGAGGTAGTGTTCGCACAAAGCAGCAGCCATGCCGGAGAGCCGGTATGGCACACACACCATGACCTGGTGGGCGAGACAGACCTCTGTTTCTGCAGCGATGTGGAGGCCGACAAAGCCGACTGCATCTTCATCTGCTCGGGCCACGGCAAGTCCAAAGAGGCGGTGCACGCTCTTCCCAAGAGCTACACCGGTGCCATCATCGACCTATCCAACGACTTCCGTCTCAAGGCCGACGCCGAAGGATTTGTCTATGGTCTTCCCGAAGCCTTCCGCGAAAAAATCATCAACTCAGGATATATCGCCAACCCGGGCTGCTTCGCCACATGCATACAGCTTGGTTTGCTCCCCGCCGCTAAAGCAGGCATCCTCAGCGACATACACATCACAGGCATCACCGGTTCTACAGGTGCCGGACAGAAGCCCCAGGAGACCACTCATTTCTCATGGCGCGACAACAATATCTCCATCTATAAGCCATTCGCTCACCAGCACCTCGGCGAAATAAAGGAGACACTCACCACCCTATCGCCAAACTTCAAGGGTGAAGTCAACTTCGTGCCCATGCGCGGCAATTTCTCGCGAGGCATCTTCGCCAGCATATATTTCGACACCGAGATGAGCGAAGAGGAAGCAGTGGCATTATACAAAGAGTATTACGCCACCCATCCATTCGTGACGGTGGTGGACCAAACGCCCGACATAAAAATGGTGGTCAATACCAATAAAAATATCCTCTATCTGAAGAAGTACGGCACCAAGCTGCATATCATTTCTATAATCGACAACCTGCTAAAGGGGGCGTCGGGACAGGCCGTGCAGAATATGAACCTCATTTTCGGGCTTAAAGAGGACACCGGATTGCGCCTCAAAGCATCAAACTTTTAAAACGACTGACTATGAACTTATTTGACGTATATTCACTCTTTGATGTCACACCCGTTCGTGCCCAAGGATGCCATCTATGGGACGACAACGGCACTCAATACCTCGACCTATATGGCGGTCACGCAGTAATCAGCATCGGCCACTCCCACCCTAAATATGTGAAGGCGCTCACCGACCAGCTCGGCAAGATAGGTTTCTACTCCAACAGCGTCAAAAACCCGCTTCAGGAGACGTTGGCGCAGAAAATCGGCGAGCTCTCCGGTTATGAGGAGTACGCCCTATTTCTCGACAACTCTGGCGCCGAGTCCAATGAGAACGCGCTGAAGCTAGCCTCGTTCTCAACAGGCAAGGAGCGTGTCATAGCCTTCCACGGCAGTTTCCACGGCAGGACCTCAGGCGCTGTCGCAGTGACAGACATCGCCTCAATTGTATCACCCTTCAACGCCTGCCATAAGGTGACGTTCTGCCATCTCAACGACCTTGCAGAGGTGGATAATGAGCTGAAACAGGGCGACGTAGCAGCAGTAATCATCGAAGGTATCCAGGGCGTAGGCGGCATCGTAGCGCCAACAGCGGAGTTCCTCCAAGGTCTCGCCACGCTAACCAAGCAATACGGCGCTAAGCTTATCCTTGATGAGGTGCAGAGCGGGTATGGCAGAACCGGTAAGTTCTTCGCCCACCAATGGGCAGGCATCCGTCCCGACATCATCACCATGGCAAAGGGTATGGGCAACGGCTTCCCCGTAGGTGGCGTGCTCATCTCCCCCGACATCGAGGCGAAGAAGGGTATGCTCGGCACCACGTTTGGTGGCAACTACCTCGCCATGGCAGCGGCTATCAGCGTGGCTGACGTCATCAAAGAGGAAGGGCTCATAGAGAACGCCCTCGCCGTAGGTGAGTATCTCAAAGCCAACATCCCCGCCTCGCCACTGATTAAAGAGGTACGCGGCAAAGGCCTTATGCTCGGCATTGAGTTCAACGTACCCATTGCCGAAATACGCGCCACACTGCTCAAGGAGCACCATATCTTCACAGGCGTCTCCGGCAAAAATATGATTAGGCTGTTGGCTCCGCTGTCAATCACAAAAGAGCACGCCGACGAGTTCTTATCAGCTTTAACACAGACACTTGAATCCCTAAAATAGAATAACAACAGATCCACACAGCGATGAAAACATTTTTCCATGTATCCGA
>CAZLJS010000120.1:0-5223 GCA_964559895.1 uncultured Sangeribacter sp. | reverse complement strand
CCTGCATGCGCATCGAAGATAGAGAGGAGCGCAACGCATGTGCCTATACCATCGCGTCTATCATGGGCAGACTCTTCCCCGAATTTGAACAAGAGGAGGGGAATTTCAATCCCGAGATACAAAACAAGATATGGGACCTGATCAATATCATGTCTGACTTCAAGTTGGATGTGGATTTCCCATGTGAAGTGATAACCCGCGAGAAAGCACAGCTCAAACCGGAAAGAATACCCTATTCCGTGGCACCAATCCGTATGCGCCATTATGGCAAGAACATACAGAATATGGTCAAGGAGGTGTCGCTGATGGAGGATGGCCCCGAGAAAGAGGAGTGCATCCGCAAAGTGGCTTATCAAATGAAAAAACTACTCTTTTTACATAACAAAGAGGGTGTGGACGACTCCATCGTGATACGCGATCTCGCCACCTTCTCGGAAGGTAGAATACAGCTCGACCCCGCCACATTCTATCTGCGCGACTTCGTGGAGACAGAGGCGCAACCCGCCCCTGCCAAAACCGGAGGTAAAAAGAAGAAGAAAAAGAAATAACCAACCAACAGACTATTGCTATTACTATGAGTAGTTTTATTGTTGAAGGCGGTCGTAAACTATCCGGCTCTATCACCCCCCAAGGTGCCAAAAACGAGGCATTGGAGGTGATATGCGCCACATTGCTTACAGCCGAGCCGGTGGTGATATCCAACGTGCCGGACATCCTCGATATTCGTAATCTTATCAGTTTGCTAGCACGCTTGGGAGTGAAGGTGGACCGCTTAGACGAGCATACCTATAAATTCCAAGCCGACGAGGTGAACATCGAATACCTGAAAAGTGAAGAATTTAAAAGCAGCGCGCAGAAACTACGCGGCTCAGTGATGATTATCGGCCCGCTGTTGGCGCGTTACGGTTATGCCCTTCTGCCCAAACCCGGCGGCGACAAGATAGGCCGCAGACGTCTGGATACCCATTTCCTGGGCTTGCAGAAACTGGGCGCCGAGTTTAAGTATGTGGCTGAACAGAAATACTATGAGATAAAAGCCACCAACGCACTCAACGGCACCTACATCCTGTTGGACGAAGCCTCCGTCACCGGTACCGCCAACCTCATCATGGCAGCAGTATTGGCCCACGGAGTGACCACAATATACAATGCGGCGTGCGAGCCTTACGTGCAGCAACTATGCCGTATGCTTATCAACATGGGCGCCAAAATAGACGGCGTGGCATCCAACCTGCTGCGCATCACCGGCGTCAAAACACTTAGCGGTACCAGCCACCGTCTCCTTCCCGATATGATTGAGATAGGTAGCTTTATCGGCATGGCAGCGATGACCGGCTCAGAGATAACACTCAAAGATGTGTCCGTCAAGGACTTGGGTATTATCCCCGACGCATTTAGCCGCTTAGGCGTGGAGCTGCGCATCGAGGGTGACGATATCGTAGTAGTGGGGCAAGACCACTATGAGATAGAGACCTTTATCGACGGCTCAATCATGACCTTCGCCGACGCCACATGGCCCGGCCTTTCTCCCGACTTATTGAGCATCTTCTTAGTAGTCGCTACCCAAGCCGGTGGCAGTGTGCTGATTCATCAGAAGATGTTTGAGAGCCGACTCTTCTTCGTGGACAAGCTTATAGACATGGGCGCCCGCATCATCCTTTGCGACCCCCACAGAGCCGCTGTGATAGGCTCCGGTAAGCTCAACTCCCTCCATGCTACCAATATGACATCCCCCGATATCCGCGCCGGTGTGGCTATGCTTATCGCCGCGATGGGTGCCAAAGGTGTCAGCCGTATCCAGAATATCAACCAGATTGATAGAGGATATGAGTGTATTGATAAACGATTAAACGCTCTTGGTGCGAATATCCAACGAGTAGAGGACTAAAAGCTGCCCCCGTGGCAACGATACAATAGCTAATGATATGATTTTAAAAGAGACACTTTCTGAGATAGGCAAGTTTCAAAAGACCCATGCATTGCGCGGAGAGCTCAACGCCATCCTCGACGTGGATGAGGACTTCTTCGACGACAACGACTGCATCCTGATAGAGATGGATGGCATCATGGTCCCCTTCTTCGTGGACACAGTGCGTCAGAAAGGCTCCGCTTCATTCCTGGTAAAACTTGATAATATCGACACCGAATATCAAGCAAAAGATTTTGTCAACAAAGTCATCTATGCCGACAAAGGCGCCGTGGATGACTATTTAGGCAATGACGAGGATGAGGAGGGGATGTATAGCGCAGATTTTGTCGGCTTTGAAATCATAGATGAAACGTTTGGCAAGATAGGCGTCATAGACTACGTGGACCTATCTACCGACAACCCTCTCTTTGAAGTCACCGACGATGAGGAGCACACCGTCCTTATCCCTGTGGCCGACGAGTATGTGGTGGATATCCTCCAGCAGGAGAAGATACTGAAGGTGAATCTACCTCAAGGTTTAATAAGTCTTAATAAAAAGTAAAATTTACATACAGTTATGAGTCAGGAATCTATATATGATGAAGATGATGCAATCAGAGCCATCAGAGAGTCTTTGTCAAGCGAGATAAAAGATAAATACTCAGACGACGATATTGTGGAGATAATTGATGCATTGTGGGACTATTATGAAGATAAAGGCCTACTCTCATTAGACAATCTGGACGACGATGTCGAAGCTGATGATATCGAAGCGATAGCCGGCGAGCTGTACAAAACTTTGCGCAAGAATGGTCCCGAAGGCCTTACTGTAGAGGATTTGTGTCAGATAATAAAAGGAGAGCAGGATTATGAAGAAAGCTTGGAAGATATTGAGTAGCCTCTGCGTGGCTGCCTCATTGCTGTCTCCATGCCTTGCCATGGCGCAGCAGTCTGCCCAGTCATCGACGGCTACCAGCCTCGACGATATGGATAAATATGGCCTGTTGGCTGCCAACCCATTGGGCAAATACTCTGATTTGATAAAGAAATTTCAGCTGAAAGAGGGCACCATACTGCTCAACAACTTCGCCAACACAAAGCATAAAGAGGTGAACGTGGAGAAGATGCGCAACGGTGAAGTGCTGGTAGTGACCATCCCCGCCGACGACCTCTTTCTCCCCAACGATACCATCCTGCGTCAGGACGCCGATGCCGTGTTGACGCACTTCAAAAGATACCTCAAATCACCCGATATGTTCTGGGTGATACTGGATATGCATACCGACAACACCGGTTCGGAGGTCTATACCGACCGACTATCATTGCAGCGTGTCAACGCCGTTTTCGATTGGTTTGACGATCAAGGATGCGACACCCGCTTCCTCTTCCCCACAGCCAGCGGAGCAGCTGAGCCATTGCCCGGCAATAACAACGAGTCACTGCAACAACGCCGTCAAAACCGCCGACTGGAGATACTCCTGGTGCCCGGTGAGAAGATGCTCGAGGAGGCAAAGAAAGGTAGAATAGCTTTTTAGAATGATGAAAGGAATAGTTCTGGCCGGGGGCTCCGGTACTCGTTTATACCCTATCACCAAAGGGGTGAGCAAGCAGTTGCTGCCCATTTATGATAAGCCGATGGTGTATTATCCCATATCTACGCTAATGATGGCGGGGATAAGGGATATTCTGCTCATATCAACCCCCACAGATCTACCGGCATTCAAGCGACTACTGGGCGATGGCTCCGACTTTGGCGTAAAGATGCAGTATGCCGAGCAACCCAGCCCCGACGGCCTGGCGCAAGCATTTATCATCGGGAAAGAGTTTATCGGCGACGATGATGTCTGCCTGGTGCTTGGCGACAATATATTCCATGGCGCCGGATTCACCACACTGCTGGAGAAAGCCGTGGCGTCGGCTGTCAAGGATAATGAGGCTACAGTGTTTGGCTATTGGGTAGATGACCCGCAGCGCTACGGCGTGGCAGAGTTTGACGCCAATGGCACCTGCCTATCCATAGAGGAGAAGCCCGCCAAACCCAAATCCAACTATGCCGTGGTAGGACTGTATTTCTATCCCAACGACGTGGTGAAGGTGGCGCAAGAGATAAAGCCCTCAGCACGCGGAGAATTGGAAATCACCAGCGTCAATCAGCACTACCTCAACCAAGAGCGATTGAAAGTGCAGATACTCGAACGCGGCTTCGCATGGCTCGATACAGGCACTCACGATTCCCTCGCCGAGGCCTCTATATATGTGGAGGTGCTGGAGAAACGTCAAGGGCTGAAGATAGGATGCCTCGAAGGGTTGGCATTCGCTCGTGGTTGGGTCACCGCCGACGATTTGCGTCGCGTGGCAATGCCGATGAGTAAGAACACCTACGGTCAGTATTTATTGAAATTAGCTGAAGGTAAATAGGATAATGAAGGTAGAAAAAACATATATCGATGGGGTAGTGGTCATCACCCCCGATGTTTTTGAAGATGCTAGAGGTTATTTCTTTGAGAGCTTCTCAGAGAAACGCTTCCACGAGCAGGTCGATCCGACAGTACACTTTCTCCAAGACAACGAGAGCTGTTCCACCAAAGGGGTAGTGAGAGGATTGCATTTCCAGCGTCCCCCCTACGCACAAGCTAAATTGGTGAGAGTCATAGAGGGTAGCGTGCTCGACGTGGCAGTAGATTTGCGACAAGGCTCAGATACTTATGGCAAATACGTGGCAGTGCAGCTGACAGCCGAGAATCACCGACAGCTATTCATACCCCGCGGATTCGCCCATGGCTTCTCGGTACTGTCTGATAGAGTAGTGTTTGAATACAAATGCGACAACTACTATGCCCCCGATGCCGAAGGTGGTTTGGCTTGGAATGATAAAACGCTCAACATAGATTGGCGATTAAATGAAAACGATATTATCCTTTCAGAAAAAGATAAACACCGTCCCTCACTGGAGGAGCTGGGAGCTATCTTTAATATAAAAGGTGAAGAAATAGCTGCAAAATGAATGTTTTAGTCACAGGTGCTAATGGTCAGTTGGGAAGTTGTCTGAGACGCGAATCCATCGATTCCCCCCACAACTTCATCTTTACCGACATCCAAGAACTTGACATCACTAATGCCGACGACATACAACGAGTGGTCAGCGACACAGATGCCGAGGTCATAGTCAACTGTGCCGCCTATACCAATGTAGATAAGGCGGAGGATGATGAGGCGTTGGCGTATAGACTCAATGCCACCGCCCCCACGCTCCTGGCACAAGCTATGAAGCGCCGCAACGGTCTGCTGATACATATCTCCACAGACTACGTCTT
>CAZLJS010000119.1:0-5265 GCA_964559895.1 uncultured Sangeribacter sp. | reverse complement strand
ACGTTGGACTCACCTTGGTTCCAGAGGAATCCTTTGATGGTGTAGCCTATCAAGGGGCGCAGCATGGCGTTGTACATCAGCGTCATGCGATGCCATTCATCCACGGAGGTGTCTGTTTTCTCCTTCTCGAGGTCCAATTCGGGATAGGTGTTGATGAGGTCGGCAGGCTCCCAGCCCTCTACCTTGCTACCGCCATAGGCGCAGCTGATAAGGCCCACGGGGACGTTGAGGATATCCGTCAGGGAGCGGGCGAAGAAGTATCCACAGGCGGTAAATTCGCCTGCGTTGGCGGGGTTGCTGACCTTCCAGCTACCCTCTACCTTGTCTTGGGGTGTGTAAGAACCGCGCTTAGGCACCGTAGCGACGCGGATGCCAGGATATTTGCCGGAATAGGCGATGGCTTGCGCCGCGCCCTCCACGGGTTGTGTCCAGAAGCCGCGCAGGGGCATCTCCATATTGGATTGGCCGGAGCAGAACCACACCTCCCCTATCAGCACGTTGCTGAGGGTGATGGTGGAGCCGTCACCGCTGATAGTGATGCTCTGCGGATCAAAGGAGGCGGCACCGGTGGGTATCTTAGCCTCCCAACGGCCATTGCTGTCGGCTTTAGCTTTGACTACGCTCTTGCCGGTCCATGAGGTGGTGACAGCCACATCCTTGCCCGGAGTGGCCCAGCCCCATAGCTGCGCGTTGCTGCTCTGCTGGAGCACCATATTATCGCTGATAATCTCCGGCAAAGAGAGCTCCGCCGAAGCTAATAACGGGATTATCGCCAATGCGGACGATAATAATATCTTTTTCATATCCTTGGTTTGTTTTTGTTGTTATCAAATTTTAAGTAAAAGCCTGAGGAGGAATAGTATTCTGTTCCTGTCGGGCAGTAAAACGGGTTAAACAGCGGTGTGGATTTTAAGTGGCAGAAGGTTTAGAGGGCAAGCCCCCTAAACCTGTCATAATCCCAAACAATATTTCAATCAGTATTTTCTTCCCCTTTGCAGATAATATCTGACAAGTAACGCCCACGGCTTAAGCTCCTCCTCATTCCACAATCGAGCATCGGGGGAGGTGCCGGGGCGGAGCATAGAGCAAGTCTCCTGTTTGTCGGAGAGTGACCATGCTATCCAGCTAATGTTGTTTTCGTCTGCCATCTTCTGCCATGTCTCCCAAGAGTCCATGTCGAGCACGCCATCGCCTGTGTGGGTCATGGCGGCACATTCGCTCATAAATATGGGGAGATGACGGTCTATAGCGTATTGTGCTTTCTGTCGGAAATAATCGGTATGTGTGGCAGCGTAGTAGTGTACGGAGTACATGATATTGGAGAAGCCTACCAACGGGTCATCGGCTGCCAGGTCGATATCTTGGTCCCAACGTGGTGTGGGGACGATGATGATGGAGTTAGGCGCGTATTTGCGTATCACGGGTATCAGCTCCTCGGCATAGGCTTTGATCTCAGACCACTCTACCTCGCGGGGCTCGTTCCATATCTCAAAGAGGGTATTTGGAAGCTTGCCGTAGCGTTTGGCAGCGTAGGTGAAGAACTCTTTAGCCAGCTTGAGATTGTTGGCATGGCTATGGAAATCTACCAGGAGATATACGTCGTTGTCGATAGCGCCTTTAGCCACGCTGTCGAGGAGCGCGTAGCCCAGGTCCGGGCGTTTCTCAAAGGAGATATCCTCCAGGTCCAAACCGATGGCGCAACGCACGATGTCGGCGTGCCACTGCTGTGAGAGGTAATCCACCACCGAATGATTGTAGTACTTGGGCCATAGGCAGTGCCAGCCGAGGCTTACGCCACGAAGCTGCACCGGAGCACCCTTGCTATTGACAAGATTAGCTCCCTCAACTCGTAAAGCACCATTTTTCGACACGATTCCTGAGGCGTAGGAGAGGACAGGAAAAAGTAATGCAATAATCGCAACTAAAAGCTGCTTAGTTCTGATTTTCATGAATTTACAAAGTTAATTGAGAGAAGTATGCTGCAAAGCTATAAACTATTATTGTAGCTACAAAGGGATTGCAATAATAGTATCATGATATGATAAATTTGTATTATATTAACACCCGACTGTATAACCGTCTAATACACACGGCGAGGTAGCCTATGTGCTAAATTATCAGCTTCGTTTTAAGATAGTTCTCACGGAACTCTTTAGGGCAACATCCTTTTCGCTTCTTGAAGATGCGGTTGAAGTTGGAGATATTGTTGAAGCCACACTCGTAGCAAATCTCCGACATGGTCATGGTAGTATCGACGAGCATCCTTGCGGCGTGGCCCATGCGTATATCAATGATATAGTCAGAGAGTGTGCGGCCGGTGCGTATCTTGAAGAATCGGCTGAAGGCTGTGGGTGTCATACCCACCATGTCGGCGAGGTCCTTGAGATAGATCTGCTTGTTGTAATTGCGTGCTATCTCCTCCTCGACCTTGCGCACGCGGCGTGAGTCGGTATGGCTTGTCACGTCGGCAAATGAGGATGACGAGAGGCTGTGGGAATCGGCCATGGAGAGGATATAGAGTATCTCCAGGAGCTTCAATAGGCGCAGAAATCCGGGCTGTGATTTGGTTAATTCGTCGAGTTTATTGAAGATGCTCATTATCACCGGCAGGTCAAAGGAGAGGCCCGTTTTGGCGCGTTCAAACATCTCGCGGATGCTCCCCAGCTGGTTCTTCATCATCATCTCCTCAGAGATGAGCGTGGCGGGGAACTGTATGGTGACCTCATGGATGTTGCGACCGGTACATTTATGCTGTTCCCAGCAGTGGGGCAGGTTGGCGCCGACAAACACCAGGTCATAATCGCCGAGCTCCTCCATGGAGTCGCCAACGACACGTCGTGCGCCGCGGCAACCGCTCACAAAGTTTAGCTCGAAATCTTCGTGTCGATGTAGAGGATAGTCAAACGACATCTTGTCGCGTGATATTAGGTAGAAGCAATCAGTCTTTGATAAAGGTGTTATTTCTGTAATTATTTGAGGCATAGTTATGAGTCATTACATGGTTAAGGAAAGAGAGAAGGTGGATGCCGCCACGAGGCGTTTGGTCTATCTGCGGCATGGCGGCATCCTCCATGATATCATTGTTTTATAAAGTCACTCTAAGAGCGTCGCCGGCTACTTTGACGGAGTATTTCTCCACGCAAGCCGGAATGAGGATAGTCTCACCTTGAGCTACAGCGGTGGTGGCGCCGTCAACGACGACCTCCATGCTACCGCGAGTGGCCATAAGGATGGTGAAGGAGTCGCCGTTGGAGCTATATTCAGCGCTCTCCTCTTTGAGGAAATCCACTGTGAAATAGTCTGATTTAACGGCGGCGGGGGTGGTAGCGTCGAAGCTCTTGGCTGTCGGCTCCACGGGGTTGGGGTAGGTATAGTCTATGGCATCCTTCGCCTCCTCGGTGTGGAGTTGGCGGGGGTTACCCTCGGCGTCGCGACGATCGTAGTCATAGACGCGATAGGTGATGTCGCTCGACTGCTGTATCTCGGCGATAAGGTTGCCGGCACCGATGGCGTGGATGGTACCCGCGGGAATGAAATAGAACTGTCCCGGTTCGGATTTATGAGCGTTAACCACCTCCATGATAGAGTTGTCGGCGATCTTCTCCACGTATCCTGCAGGGCTCAAGGGCGCAGATAAGCCGCAATAGATGTTGGCATCGGCTTCGCAATCAACCACATACCACATCTCGGTCTTTCCGGCACAATTATGACGTGCCTTAGCCAATTCATCGTTGGGATGAACCTGCACGGAGAGGTTGCTGCGTGCGTCGATAAGCTTGATGAGCAGGGGGAATGTCTTGCCGTATTTCTCCACGGCTTTGGTGCCGAGCAATGCAGCGCCGTACTCCTCGGCCAGCTCTACGACGTTCTTACCGGCAAATGCGCCTTCAGAAACGACTGACTCGTGGCCGGGCACTGCCGACAGCTCCCAGCTCTCGCCTACGCAGTCTGAATCGACAGATACGCCTTTGAACTTACCGATTTTCTCGCCACCCCATATCACAGTCTTGAAATAGGGGTTGAATTTTAGAGGTGTGTTAATTTTCATAATATCTTAATTATTAATTATTTAACTTCTATAAGACGAAGCACGCGGCTGGCATAAGCTGTGCGCTTATTGTAATCCACGTCATGCTCCAGAGGCATCTCCAGACCGGTGGTCATCAGGAACTTGCCGGAGAAGGTTTTGCCCTCGCAGGGGAGCGCGCTGTTGTCGATGCGGTCGAGCTCCTCAATGCGATAATATTTGTCGGCGTCGAGGCCGTCCATGGTGACACGTGGCAACTGCTGGTTGCAGAAGGTCTCGGTCTTCCACCAGTAGAATACAGCCTGGCTCTTATCCTCAGAGACATACATCAAGGAGGCGGCGCCGAGCTTATCATAGGGTGACAGAAGGCGATAGAGGTCGCCGAATTGCACCACGGGGCGTATCTCCTTGTATTGTGCTATGGCGCGGCGACAGAGCTCTTTCTCCTCGTCGGTCATATTCTTGGGCTGTATCTCCATGCCTAGACGACCACTCATAGCCACGTCGATGCGATATTTCAACGGGATGGTGCGAAAGGTCTGGTGGTTGGGCGCTGCGCTGATGTGCGACGCCATGGCGATGGAGGGGAAGAACTGGCTGGTGCCCCACTGCATATACACGCGCTGGAGGGCATCAGTGTTGTCGCTAACCCAGAACTCGTCAAACCAGGGCAATACGCCGTAGTTGGCTCTACCACCACCACTGGCACATGCCTGGATGGTGAGGTCGGGATATTTGGCGCGTATTCTGTCGCAAACGGCTGCGAAACCGCGGTGATAGTCTATCATGAGGTGTGACTGCTTGTCGGCGGTGAGGTACTGCGAACCGTGGTTCATGATGGGGGCGTTGGCGTCCCATTTGATGTATGCCAACTCGGGATAGTTGGTCATCAAGGTATCTACCACGTTGAATACCAGGTCTTGCACCTTGGGGTTGGAGAGGTCGAGCACCAATTGTGTGCCGCCACGGCCCTGAACAGGCTCTCTATTAGTGGGTTTGATGATATATTCGGGATGTTTCTCATAGAGCTCGCTGAGGGAGTTGGTCATCTCAGGCTCTATCCAGATGCCGAATTTGATGCCATTCTTCTTGGCGGTGTCGATGAGGCCCTGGATGCCCGAGGGGAGCTTGCGGGTATCTACTGTCCAGTCGCCAAGAGAGGTGGAGTCGTTGTTGCGGGGATATTTGACGCCAAACCAGCCGTCGTCCATGACGAATAGCTCGCCACCCATGGAGGC
>CAZLJS010000118.1:3229-5283 GCA_964559895.1 uncultured Sangeribacter sp. | reverse complement strand
GCAGGTGATAAGTAATCTTATTATCCTTTGAAAATGGAATACTTTGCTTTTCAGTGGCATATAACGGATGTCTGCGACCAACGTTGCGAACATTGCTATATCTTCAGTGAGGGACACCCTAAGTTGGTGGAGATGAATTGGGACCGATGTATGTCGGTAATAGATAGCTGTCGGGATATGTGTAAACGCATGAACCGACTCCCCTACTTCTATATCACCGGTGGCGACCCAATACTTCACTCTCGCTTCTGGGATATACTCGAGGTGCTACATGAGCAAGGTATTCCATTTACCATCATGGGCAACCCATTCCATCTCACAGATGAGGTTTGCCAACGGCTTAAGGCACTAGGATGCCGTAAGTATCAGCTAAGTATAGACGGATTAAAGGAGACTCACGACAAGATACGCAAACCGGGGTCGTTTGAAAGCACTATAAAGGCTATAAAAGTCATAAGAGATGCCGGGCTTCATTGTGCGATTATGACCACTGTCAGCGGAACTAATATTCATGAGATACCGGAGATAGTGGATCTTGTGGTGGAGAATCATGTGGATATCTTTGCCTTTGGGCGCTATTGTCCTACTTCGCAAGCTAAAGCTATCAGCGAACGGACTCATATAGAGCCTGAAGACTACAAAGTCCTATTGGAGACTCTGTGGGAGCGATATCAGCGTTATAAGGATACTGATACCACGTTTAATCTGAAGGACCATCTATGGACGCTATTTCTCTATGAGAAGGGGCTGTTTAAAATACCTGAAGGCCTCGACGAAGATACCATCTATGATGGCTGCAACTGCGCCAACTGTCATATCACCATTCTACCTACCGGGCAAGTCATGGCATGTCGCCGGTTTGAATCACCTGTAGGTAAATTATTTGACGCATCCAACGATGTGGCGACACCTATCTACGATATATTCCATGGTGAGAAGGAGGAATTTTATCGTCAACATGAGAAGATGGAGAAGTGTTCACGCTGCGAACTGCTTCGCTTCTGTCGTGGCTGTCCCGCAGTGGCTTACGGCTATCATCATTCATTTTTCGCAGCGGACCCACAATGCTGGAAACAGGTTTAAACAGATATACTATGGAGCTCCTTGAACTAATCAAATCACGTCGCTCAATACGCAAATATAGCGACAGGCAGATACCTATTGACGCATTTAATCAAATCATTGAAGCAGGCATTTTCGCGCCAAACGCGGGAGGAGGCCAGCGTTCAATGGTTGTGGGCATACACAACCCTGAATTAGTAGAGAAAATAGGCAAACTTAATTTAGGATGCATGGATCGTAGCCGCTTGGCAGGTGGGTATGTATCAAAGGAGCAACCCTCTATCATAGACGATCCCAACATCAAAAGCGGATTCTACGGTGCCCCCTCTTTAGCTATAATATTTGCGCAAAAGAATTTCTTATATAGCATACCCGACGCTTTCTGTTGTGCAGAGAATATGGTATTGATGGCTAAATCGCTGGGTATCAGCAGCTGCATCATAGCGCGTGGAGAGGAGACATTCGCCAATCCTGAAGGGGTAAAACTTCTACAAGAATGGGACGTGCCGGAGAATATGATAGCGAGATGCTTCGTCATCCTAGGATATAACTCTGGCGATTACCCTGCAGAGAAACCACGTAAAGCCGGCAGAATAAAAATTATCCAATAATTCTTTGTTGAAACAATCTTTTATAAAAGGATGCGCCCAGGTGTGTCCGCTATTGTTGTGACTAATTTTCTTCAGTGCTTGTATATTTTAAAATCTTTCAATATATTTGCAGTGATAAATAACATTAACATCGTTAGAAATCAACAGTTTCAACATGAAAAAAAGAATATTAGCAACATTAACAACTTTATCAATTATGGCATTACATTCCACTGATACGTCAGCCAGGACTAATCCATTGGTAGATTTCTTTGGTAGCGGCGCCGTAGGCCAGACCGCACTGCCCTTCAATCTAATCACAAATGCTGACTATGAGGATGCTATTAACGCAGGTATCGCTCAGCAGAATCAGGAAATAGCCGCTATTGTCAACAATCCCGA
>CAZLJS010000118.1:0-3129 GCA_964559895.1 uncultured Sangeribacter sp. | reverse complement strand
TGGGACTACGCTTATTGGTCGGAGAAGCTCCGCAATAGCAAATATGCATTCAACGACGAGGATATGCGTCCCTACTTTGAGATGGAGAACAGCATCAAGGGTGTGTTAGGCCTTGCCACCAAGCTTTATGGATATAAGTTCAAAGAGAACAAAAAGATGCCTGTATATCACCCTGATGTTAAAGTCTTTGAGGTAATGGATAGCGAAGGCAAGATGCTTGGCATCCTTTACGCAGACTTCTATTACAGAGCCGGCAAGGCACAAGGTGCATGGATGACAGAGTTCAGAGGTGAATACCGCGAGGCTGACGGCACTCGTGAGTTGCCACTTATATCTATAGTGTGCAACTTCTCCAAACCTGTAGGCAAAGAGCCATCGTTGCTTACTCCGTATGAGGTAGAGACATTCCTCCACGAGTTTGGCCACGCTCTCCACGGCTTATCTGCCAACACCACTTATGCATCGCTTGCAGGCACCAACGTATATCAAGACTTCGTAGAGCTATTCTCTCAATTCAACGAGAACTTCTTGACAGAGAAAGAGTACCTCGACGGCTTCGCCAAACATTATAAGACAGGCAAGAAGATGCCTCAAGAGTTGATCTCCAAATTCATCGCAGCAAGCCAATACGGCGCCGCATATTCCTGCGTTCGTCAGCTTAACTTTGGCGTATTGGATATGAGATACCACAACATTACCGAGCCTATGAGAGCCACAGCGTCAGTAGCTGAATTTGAGAGCGACGCCTTGACTCCGGTTAAGATCTTCGACGACGTTGAGGGTTGCCTTATCTCCACAAATATCGGACACCTCTTCTCGGGCAGCTACGCAGCCGGTTACTATGGTTATAAATGGAGTGAACTTCTCGACGCTGATGCCTTCTCTGTATTTAAGAAACATGGCATCTTCGACAAGACCACAGCCAATAAATTCAAAAAGATGCTTCAAAGCGGTGGCACTGTAGATCCTATGGAGCTCTACATTGAGTTCAAAGGTTCCGAGCCTACCATCGATGCTCTACTTGAGCGCGACGGCATCAAATAAGAATAATTTCCACAAAGTAAGCGCCTCGAAGCAGTTAGCTCCGAGGCGCTTTTTATAGGGTGCTATTTAGTTTAGAACTTGAAAGACATTGACATCACCACCTGATGGTTATTGGATGTAATTTTAGCTGAAGGAGCTACGTAAGTGAGATCATCCATATCGCTTGGATAAGCGTGGAAGATGCTCTCTCTTGTCTTATAAACGTAAGCTAAATCAAGAGCGAAACCTTTGTTCTTATAACCGAGACCGCAAGTGACATAGTTTGTATTGTTGTCGAAGGCGTAAGAGAGGCGAGTTCCGGCTGTGTAAATATCGGCTTTGTTATCCTTTACGGCTTGTTTCACAGGAGAGGAAACGAAGCAGTAACCTGCACGTGCGCTGAAGTTGCGAGTCAAACGATATTCCAATCCAAAGCGGAAGGAGTGCTGCTGTTGATAATAATCCTTAACATCTTGGTTGGTGTAGTAATATGCGTCGGTGTATTGGTTTGAGCTCCAATCCCAGTAATCGCTGGTGTATTTATCAGTGAAATGCATATATTGGTAATCGGTGAACTCATAGTCAGCACTGACAATCATTCTACCCTCGATCACACCTGCGGCACTGAGGATGAAACGCCATGGTGTGCGGAAATCATACTCATATTCACCGGTGTAACCATTGTTGGTGATAGCGTAATTGTTTTTAGGATACATATAATCTACAGAGCCGATGAAGCTTTCTTTGAGATTATACCATGTGGGGGTGTGAACAGCAACGCCGATACGCAACTCTTGGATAGGCTTAACGATGAAACCCAGCTTATAGTTAAATCCAGTACCGGAGACGCTGTAGCTGTTGCCCAAAGACCAACGGTTGTCAGCGATAGTATTATCTACATAAGCGTTTTTAAGGTTCTCACCCCAAGAGGTATATTGATCATATTGAAGATCAACGATACCAAAGTCCATACCCCAATAAAGGAAGTTATTGAAGTTACCACCGAGGGCAATGTTATACTCCGACATGCTGCCGCGTTCCTCCACAGAGAAGTTACCGCTACCTGACGTTCCTGAGTTCCATTGGCCATACCAATTTGTGGTGTTGTCGTTGACTTTATCCGGACTAATCAGATAAGAGTCATAGCCAAGTATTGTGATCCATGGAGCCTCATAACCGCCATCGTTGGGGTTATAGGGGTCGTAAGTGTTGGTAGTGGTTACGTCAGCCTCTGTCAAGCCATTATTGTTGGCAACACCGGCGATATAGTTCGACATAGAATTGCTTAGATTAGCAACGCCTCCGCTATATCTGCGATTGAAGGAAGAGGTCTTGTTGTAGGTAAAACCGATATTGAAATTCTTCAATGCGGAATTATCAAACTTAATAGTCGAGATAAAACCGATATTATTGAGATAGAATTTCGTTTGATCGGTAGTATAGTCCTGATTTTGGGAGTTAGCTGTGGATGATTGAGCGTCGAGATCCACAGTGAATCCTATTTCTGATGAACGGTAAACACCGATACCACCGGGGTTTTGGTTAAGCACAGTCATGTCAGCGCCCAATGCGCCGAAAGCGCCACCCATAGACATAAATCTTGCAGTGCCTTTTAGATCCGGTTGAGAGAATTGGAATCCGTCCATGGCACTCTGCGCCATCATTGATGATGATAGGAATAAGCAGGCTGATAGGCTAAATAGTAATTGTTTATTCATGTTCGGTTATTTATTTAATGGGGTTCATGCTGAGAGCACGAACCCCATGCATTATACGTTAAATTGTCACTAATTGTTCAAAGGATTAACGATGACCACCACCGCCGTGGCTACCGCCACCGCCATGGCTACCGCCACCACCGCCGCGGCTACCTCCGCTAAATCCACCACCTGAAGAACGGTGGCTACCGGATGAGGAGCTATTGGTATTGCGTGAAGGTGTATAGCTATTGTTTTGACGATTAGAGGTTGACGTGTTCGGGCGAGTCGTTGTCATGCTGTTGTTTGTGCGATGATTTGTAACGCCGGCATTGCCTGTGGTGCCTTGGTAGCGATTGTTTTGCACGCCAACATTGCCATTCAAAGTGCGACCATTGTTGAAACGGTT
>CAZLJS010000117.1:0-5321 GCA_964559895.1 uncultured Sangeribacter sp. | reverse complement strand
TCAATGTTAAAAATAAAATATACAAGAATGAAACGAATAACTGATAAACCATGATAACCTTTTTAACCGCCCTGTTTTTGCTAATAGCAGGCTATTTCGTTTACGGCAAATTCGTAGCGAAAGTATTTGGGCAAAACCATGAAATCCCGACACCGGTCAAGACAATGGCAGACGGTGTGGACTATGTAGAACTCCCCACATGGAAAATATTCCTAATCCAATTCCTTAACATAGCCGGACTTGGTCCTATCTTTGGTGCCATAATGGGCATCATGTATGGCCCGTCGGCGTTCCTATGGATAGTGTTCGGAACCATCTTCGGAGGTGCCGTGCATGATTATCTCTCAGGTATGATGTCCATACGTGCCGGAGGCGCTTCCTTGCCGGAACTAATAGGCGGAGAATTGGGAGGCACTATGAAGACTGTGATGCGTGTGTTCGCGATGTTGATGATGATTCTCGTAGGCGCCGTATTCGTATATAACCCTGCCGATTTGTTGGCCATGCTTACCCCCGGCTCATTAGACAAGACCTTCTGGATAGTGGTGATATTCATATACTATATGGCAGCTACCTTGTTGCCCGTAGATAAGCTTATTGGTAAACTGTATCCTATCTTTGGCTTTGCTTTGCTGTTTATGGCGTTAGGCGTCATGACGATGCTGTTTGTTCATAGCTCGGCAGTGCCCGAGATATGGGATGAGTTTTATAACCATAAACCCGACCCCGACGCTGATCCGATATTCCCGATGATGTTCGTTTCCATAGCTTGTGGCGCGATATCCGGATTTCATGCCACACAGTCCCCAATGATGGCGCGCTGTATCAAAAGCGAGAAATATGCTCGACCGGTATTCTACGGGGCTATGGTTACCGAGGGTGTGGTGGCGTTGATATGGGCCGCCGCCGCGATAGCCTTCACCGGAGGATATACTCAGCTGCAAGAGGCCCTTGCCAACGGTTCGCCGGCAGTCCTCGTAAATAATCTGTCGGAGAATTGGCTGGGCGCGTTTGGCGGTGTATTGGCAGTGTTGGGCGTGATAGCGGCGCCTATCACCACAGGTGATACCGCCTTGCGTAGCGCACGCCTCATAGCCGCGGACTTTACGAATATTAAGCAGAAGAAGATTGTGAATAGATTCCTCATCTCGATTCCTATCTTCCTGCTGTGCTTTATCATAATGATGATCCCTTATGATATATTGTGGCGCTATTTCGCATGGTGCAACCAGACCCTCTCGGTGTTTACCCTATGGGCTATAACGATATACTTGGCGTCAAGACGTAGATTCTATTTCGTCTCTTTGATACCTGCTCTCTTTATGACGTGCGTGACCGTGAGCTATATATTTTATGCTCCCGAGGGGCTGAGCCTTCTCACAGGTCTGCTCTTTGGCGTGAGAATACCTTATTGCGCCGCAATATCCATAGGCGTCCTCACTGCTGTGGCGTTCATGTTGCTCTTCGTGAGAAAAATTAGAAATATAAAGAAAAATTCACCTATAAATAATCAACAATAATATCGACAATGAATATAAATGACAACGTTCCCGACATATTGGGATTAGACCAAAACGGTGAGGAGGTAAAGCTCTCCTCATTCGACACACAGAAGTTTATCATCTATTTCTATCCTAAGGATTCCACCCCGGGCTGCACCGCAGAGTCATGCTCGTTGAGAGATTCCTATGGCGAGTTCCAGGCTAAAGGATATCAGATCATCGGCGTTAGCGCCAACGATGCCAAGAGTCATCAGCGTTTTATCGCAAAGAATAGCTTGCCGTTCCCCTTGGTGGCAGATACCGAGCATAAACTTTGTGAACAATTCGGAGTGTGGCAGCTAAAGAAATTGGCAGGCCGAGAGTATATGGGCATCGTCAGAACGACCTTCGTGGTAGAGAATGGCGTAGTGACAGATATCATCAAGAAGGTTGATACCAAAAATGCCAATACCCAGCTCTTTACACTATTAGAGAATCGAGACAAATAGGGTAGAAGCGAAAAAATTGCAAATAAATATTGCTGAAGTTTGCACGAATAAAAAATAATAACTAATTTTGTACCCGTTTTATGGCACCTCTTAAAAAAGTCAAGGAGAATGATGCACTCCGCGACGATATGAGAAAGTGATGGCGGCCATAAGACTATAAATTAATTAAAAGAATAAAGAACAGCCATGTCAAAAATTTGTCAGTTAACAGGCCGACAAGCACAAGTGGGAAACAATGTGTCTCACTCCAAACGTCGCACCAAACGCAAATTTAAAATCAATTTGCACCGCAAAAAATTCTATTGGGTAGAGCAAGATATGTGGATTGAACTTCGCGTATCAGCAGCTGCTCTTCGCACCATCAACAAAATTGGTCTCGATGCTGCTATGAAGAAAGCAGAGAAAGAGGGCAATTTGGATTATAAAGACATCACAATTCTTTCAATGTAATAAACGCAGACTACAATGGCAAAGAAAGCTAAAGGCAATAGAGTTCAAGTAATCCTTGAGTGTACTGAACACAAGGCAAGCGGCATGCCCGGTATGTCACGCTACATTACTACCAAAAACCGCAAAAATACTACTGAGCGTTTGGAGTTGAAGAAATACAACCCGATCCTCAAAAAATACACAATTCACAAAGAAATTAAATAAAAGCACTGAGAAATGGCAAAGAAAACCGTCGCGTCTCTTCAAAAAGGTGAAGGCCGCACTTTCAGCAAAGTTATCAAGATGGAACGGTCGCCCAAGACCGGTGCCTATGTGTTCAAAGAGGAGATGGTTCCTAATGATGCAGTTAAAGATGCATTGAAATAATAGGCAAACACAACACACTTTATATATGCGGAATCCGGTAGCTCTCGTTACCGGATTCTCTGTTTTTACCCCAGAATCTACAGCCTAAGACCCTTCTGCGGATTGTTAATTGCGACGTTTACATTCCTGCTGAAATGTTAAAAATATGTTTTACAACATATTTTTAAAATATTATTTGTAACTTTGCACTCGTAATAAGAATCAATGCACGTATAGTTTTTAATAGAAACTGTTGTTATATATTTGTTTTAGGTTATTTTATTTATTATGTACAATTTGATTAAGAAAGCAGCTAAATGGTATTTTGAGACAGCTGCAACCGTTTATCAACGGTAGTTTTATTTCCCTTATGACATAGTTTAGACTATGTAAAATCTGCGTTAGATCGTGAATTTAATTCACGATTTTTTTTATACCATAAATTTTACTAATTTTGCCTCGCAAAAACAACTTATAATTTTTTTAAGAAATGAAAAAACTATTTTTATTCTTAGCTGTTGCTGCCACTATGACCCTTGCATCATGCGGTAACAACAATACAGAGGCCAACGACGCAGAGGCTACTGAAGTAGAGGCTACTGAAGACGCATCTCAAGATGCTGCCACTGTCATCGAGAAAATCAAAGATTGCAAATCTGTTGAGGACGCTCAAGCTCTCGTAGCTGATGCACAAGCTTACGCTCAGAAACTTGTCGAAGAGGGTAAAGTAGAAGAGGCTAAATCCTACTTGGAGTCAATCCAACCCGTAGTAGAGGCTCAATTCCCCTCATTGTCCGGTACTTTCAACACAGTGAAAGAGTTGATCAACAACGTCCCCGGTGCTGCTACAAGCGCTGCTGACGCTGCCGTTGATGCCGCTAAATCTGAGGCTGAAAACGCTGCCAACGCTGCTGTGAACGACGCTAAACAAAAAGCTAACGACGCTGTCAACGATGCTAAACAAAAAGCAAATGACGCTGTTAACGACGCTAAACAAAAGGCTAACGATGCTGTTAACGACGCTGTTAACAAAGCCGCTAACGATGTTAAAAACAAATTGAAATTATAATATTTCAGTTTAAGCCCATCATTGTTTGTGATGAGCTAGTACGCAAAAGGGAGATCTGCTGTTGCAGACCTCCCTTAATATTTATATGGAATGTTGTTGATTTGTTTACATCATGCCGCCCATGCCACCCATTCCGGGATTAGGCATTGCCGGAGCGGGGTTATCCTCTTTCTTCTCTGCGATAACACATTCAGTAGTGAGGAACATACCTGCGATGCTGGCTGCATTCTCCAATGCCACGCGAGTGACTTTGGCTGGATCAATCACACCTGTCTCGAAGAAGTTCTCAAATGTGTCTGTGCGAGCGTTGTAGCCGTAGTCTCCTGTGCCCTCTTTAACCTTTTGCAGGATAACGGCACCCTCTACGCCGGCGTTCTCTACAATCTGGCGCATAGGCTCCTCGATAGCTCTGCGGATGATGGCGATACCGGTGTTCTCATCTTCGTTGTCACCTTTGAGCTCATCAAGAGCGCTGATACAACGGATATAAGTGACACCACCACCGGGGACGATACCCTCAGCGATAGCTGCGTGTGTTGCGCTCAACGCATCATCTACGCGGTCTTTCTTCTCCTTCATCTCTACCTCTGAAGGTGCACCGATGTATAGAACTGCTACGCCACCTGCCAATTTAGCTTTTCTCTCCTCCAATTTCTCTTTGTCGTAGTTGGAAGTTGTAGTCTCGATCTGAGCTTTGATTTGGCCGATGCGGTTTTGGATAGCCTCTTTCGAGCCACCACCGTTGACGATTGTGGTGTTATCTTTGTTGATAGTAACTTTCTCAGCAGTACCAAGGTCGTTGATAGTAGCTTGGTTGAGTTGCATACCCTTCTCCTCGCTGATGACGGTGCCGCCTGTGAGGATAGCGATATCTTCCAACATCTCTTTGCGACGATCACCAAATCCGGGAGCTTTCACAGCGCAGATCTTCAATGAACCACGGAGACGGTTGACTACCAATGTGGCGAGGGCCTCGTTATCGACATCTTCAGCGATGATCAACATAGGACGACCGCTTTGTGCCACTGCTTCCAATACGGGGAGCATATCTTTCAGGTTGGATATCTTCTTGTCGAAAAGAAGGATGTAGGGGTTCTCCATCTCACATTCCATCTTCTCGCTATTAGTTACGAAGTAAGGTGAGATGTAACCGCGGTCAAATTGCATACCTTCCACAACATCTACGCAAGTGTCGGTGCCTTTGGCCTCTTCTACAGTGATGACGCCCTCTTTGGTGACTTTCTTCATAGCCTCTGCGATGAGACGGCCGATCTCTTCGTCATTGTTGGCGGAGATGCGTGCCACGTTCTCAATCTTGTCCATGTCGTCGTCAACCTCTACGCTGATAGCTTTTATCTCCTCAACGACGCGGCTGACAGCTTTGTCGATACCTCTCTTGAGGTCCATCGGGTTGGCACCTGCGGCAACGTTCTTCAAACCAACGTTTACGATAGCTTGGGCGAGCAC
>CAZLJS010000116.1:0-5339 GCA_964559895.1 uncultured Sangeribacter sp. | reverse complement strand
TCTCTGCTGTATTTGCGGAGGATCTCTTTGGCTCTCTCATATTGTTCAGAGATGATGCGTGAGATCTCTTCGTCGATTAGTCGCGCTGTCTCCTCGCTGTATGGCTTCTGGAAGCCATATTCTTGACCGGTGGAGTCGTTGTAGTTGATGTTGGGGAGCTTGGGGCTCATGCCATACATCATTACGAGGGCGCGGGCGCATTTGGTGGTGCGTTCCAAGTCATCGGAGGCACCGGTGCCTATCTGTCCGGTAAACACATCTTCGGCGGCACGTCCGGCAAGCAGTCCGCACATAGTGTCGAGCAATGCTTGTGTGGGGATGATCTGGCGGGCTTCAGGGGCATACCATGCGGCGCCTAGTGCTCTGCCGCGTGGCACGATGGTCACCTTCACCAATGGGTTGCCATATTCGAGCATCCATGTCACGGTGGCGTGGCCGGCCTCGTGTGTGGCGATGGAGTATTTCTCGTCGTCGGTGATGATGCGTGATTTCTTTTCCAATCCGCCTACTATTCTGTCGATGGCCGACATGAAGTCTTGCCAATCAACCTCCTCTTTGTTGCTACGTGCTGCGATAAGTGCTGCCTCGTTGCAGACATTGGCGATATCCGCGCCGGAGAATCCTCCTGTCTGGCGTGCCAACTGCTGTACGTCGAGGTTGGCGTTGACCTTGATGTTGCGTAGGTGAACGTTGAAGATCTCCATGCGGTCTGTGAGCTCTGGGAGGTCAACGTATATCTGGCGGTCAAATCGTCCCGGGCGGAGCAGTGCTTGGTCGAGCATGTCGGCACGGTTGGTAGCTGCCAGGATGATGACACCGCTGTTGGAGCCGAAGCCGTCCATCTCTGTCAACATCTGGTTGAGGGTGTTCTCACGCTCGTCGTTGGAGCCCATATTCGGGTTTCTGCCACGAGCGCGGCCTACGGCGTCGATCTCGTCGATGAAGACGATGCAGGGGGCTTTCTCTTTGGCTTGACGGAAGAGGTCGCGGACACGTGCCGCACCTACGCCGACAAACATCTCTACGAAGTCGGAGCCGGAGAGGGAGAGGAACGGCACGTTGGCTTCGCCTGCCACGGCTTTTGCCAAAAGTGTCTTACCTGTTCCCGGAGGGCCTACGAGGAGTGCGCCGTGGGGTATCTTGGCGCCTAGCTCTGTGTAGCGGCTCGGGTTCTTGAGAAACTCTACTATCTCTTCTATCTCCACTTTAGCCTCTGCCAATCCTGCCACATCCTTGAAGGTGACATTTGTGCCGCCACCCTTCTCAAAGACCTTGGCTTTGGATTTGCCGACGCTGAAGATGCCACCGCCGCTACCGCCTCCCATGCGGCGTGACAGCAATATCATCATCGCCACAAAGAGGATGATTGGACCAAAGTACCAGAAGAATTTAGATAAGCCGGAGCCTTTTTCGAAGTTTATCTCAATGGTGCCTTTGCCATTCTCCGCTAAATAATTGTTCCATTGGTCGAGTCTATCTTGAAATTTGTCGGGGGAGGGGATATCTGTTTCGATTCTTGCCTCGCCACCTTCGGGGATTTCCATTTTCAAGCTTTTGGCGCCATCTTTGGTGAGGAAACCTTTGGCGGAGCCGTTCTCCGAAGAGACTACCACCTTGGATATGTCGCCTTTTAGAGCCGCTTGTTCAAACTCAGTCCAAGTGACCTTGCGTGTCTCTGCTGAGTCTTGGGAGTAATAAACGGCGATTAGCGCCAAGATAATGAGTCCATACATCCAATAAAGGTTGAATATAGGTCTGCGCTTGCTAGGGGGTTTATTTGAATTTGATGATAACATACGTAGAAGTATAAACGGGTTAATCTAAGTCCGGTATTTCAGTGATTTCGGCATCGCTCCATAGCTGCTCTAGTGAGTAGCGTTTGCGCGCTTCCGGTAGGAAAATATGTACCACAGCCTCGCCGTAGTCAAGGATAAGCCATTCTTTGCTGCGATAACCGTCGGTGTGTGATGGCTTGCGGTGATGTTTTTCTAATACGATGTCGCTTATGCTATCGGCGAGTGCGCCTATCTGGATGGGTGTGTTACCCTCGCAGATGATAAAATTTCTCGCCGGTGCGCTTTCTATTTTATGAAGGTCTAGAATAGTGATACTCTTCCCCTTCTTCTCTTGTATTCCCTCGATGATTTGAGGGAGGATTTCTGTGTTGCTTTTATGCATCTTTATTATTGTGCTAAATTATAACAGACTGCACAACAATTATCGCGCCGAAATTTAAACGCTGATGCCGGTCTCCTATCCCATCATATAGAATAGCCCTGTGGGGCGTATTCTATATGCGGATATGGGGTTATGAGTTGTTGCCTTAGAACGGTAGGTCGTCTGTCTGAGAAGCGGGAGCGCTGAAGGGATCAGACACTGCTTGGCTAGCTCCGAAGGGGTTCTGAGGCTGTGCCGGCGGGAATGGTGTGCTGCTAGCCGGAGCAGCGGGCGCTGCTTGCGCTGCAGCAGGTGCTGCGGCTACGGTGGTGTCGCCTTGCTCTACGCGCCATACGCGAAGGTCGGTGTACCATCTGCCGTTAAATTCTCTGCTCTCTACGTCGAAGGAGATAGTGACGATGTCGCCAAGATTTATGTTGTACTGGCTGATGCGCTCGTTGAAGAGTCCAAATGCTACTTTCTTGGGAAAGTTGTCGTTGGTGGTCTCAAGCACATAGTCTTGTTTTTTCCATTCTTTACCGGTGGCTTTTGACATGCCTTGTGCAAGCGGGAGCACTTGGATGATCTTGCCCGCTATTTTTAATTCTGCCATATTTTTGTTTTTGTGTTAATGTCGAATATTAAGCAAAGTTACCACTTTTTTTTGAATTATGGTGGTATGTGGCTTCTCTTTTCAATATTTTTGTTCTCTGATGCGTTATAATTTTACTATGATAGATACGATATTGAAATATTTCCCCAATCTCAGCGATTCGCAGCGCAATCAGTATGAGATAATGATGCGTGAGTTCCCTTTGTGGAATGATAAAATCAATCTGGTCTCCCGCAAGGATATCGACAATCTGGAGGTGGCGCATATCCTCCATAGCCTTGCCATAGCCAAGTTCATACAGTTTGTGCCGGGCACGGAGGTGATGGATCTCGGCACCGGAGGCGGCTTCCCCGGTTTGCCCCTCGCTGTGATGTTCCCGGAGGTGAAATTCCATCTCATAGACCGCATCGCAAAGAAGCTGAAGGCTGCCGGTGAGATGGCGCAAGCCATGGGGCTTACCAACGTCACTATCCAGCATGGCGACTCCGGCGAATGTCATAAGCAATTCGACTTCGTAGTGAGTAGGGCGGTGATGCCGCAGCCCGACCTGATCAAGGCGGTGAGGAAAAATATATCTCCGGTTTGCCGCAATGCTTATCCTAACGGGTTGATAGCTCTCAAGGGTGGCGACCTTTCAGGAGAATTGAAAAACTTCAAGAAGCAATCTCTGGTGACAGATATCTCCACTTACTTCGATGAGGATTTCTTTGAGACAAAAAAGATAGTATATACCCAACTCTGATGCGGCAATGAAAATAGCAAAATTCATATTTCAACTTTTCGGCATCAATACCTATGTGGTATGGGATGAGATGTCGTTGGAAGCTGCCGTCATAGACCCCGGCATGAGTTCCTCAAGAGAGGAGGAGGCGATAGCCGCGTTCATAGCTAAAAACAACCTCGCAGTGAAATATCTCATCAACACACACCTTCATATCGACCATGCCGCAGGCAATAGGTTTATCCTTGATCATTACCACGTCCCCGTGTTGGCAAATCAAGGTGATGAGATGCTTGGAAATAGGATGGCGCAACAAGCGCAAATGTTTCAACTCCCTTTTAATGTGGAGGATGCGAAGATAGATTGCTACGTAAATGATGGTGATATCGTAAAATTAGGCGAAAATACGTTAAAATTTATTTATACTCCGGGGCATAGCCAAGGGGGTATCTCGGTGTATGATGCTCAGGGTGGGTTTGTAGTCACAGGCGACGCATTGTTCTCCGGCAGTATAGGCCGCACAGATCTCCCGGGTGGCGATTATGATCAGTTGGTTTATTCCGTCAAGAATAAATTGCTAACGTTGCCGCCCGACACCGTAGTGTATCCCGGGCATGGCGATCCAACCACCATCGCTGCTGAATTGAAATACAATCCGTTTATACGATAAAGTAAAGGGCACCGCTGATTGGCGATGCCCTTTATCATTACTGAAGTTTGTTGGTGATAATCTCGCGTAGCCGACGTTTCACCTCCTCCATATCTACACTGTGTCCCAACTCCAGCGCCAACGAAGTGACACCTTTGTCGATGAATCCGCAGGGGTTGATTAGGGAGAAATAGCTGAGGTCGGTGTTGATATTTAGAGCGAAGCCATGGTGAGTGACAAATCTGCTGCACTTCACCCCGATGGCGCAAATCTTGCGTTCACGTGGCGTGCCTATGCCCAGCCAAACGCCGGTGGCACCCTCCACACGTCCCGATTCCACTCCATAGCTTGCCAAGAGGTCGATCACTATCTGCTCAAGCATATTCACGTATCCCTTCACCCCAAGATGATGGTTCAGCAGGTTGATGATAGGATAGACCACTATCTGTCCGGGACCATGATAGGTGATGTCACCGCCACGTTCGATATGTATAAACTCGATGCCGCGGCGTTGTAGCTCCTCTTGCGACAAAAGCATATTATTAGCCTTGCCATGCAGCCCGAGGGTATAGACATGAGGATGCTCCACAAATAGCACCTCCTCCTCGCCGTTGCCATCTATTAACGCTTGAGATAGGCTCAGCTGATGATCCCAAGTCTCTCTGTATGGCTTGCAGCCTAGATCTGTAATCTTCATAGTAGTGGTGGTTAGGAGTGGCTATTTCACATGTTTCTCGGCATGGTAGCTGGATCGTACCATAGGCGCGCTCTCGATATGACGGAACCCTTTCTCCTTGCCTATCCTGCCATATTCGGCAAACTCTTCGGGAGTGATGTAAGCCTGGAGAGGGTAGTGCTCTTTGGTGGGTTGCAGATATTGCCCTATTGTCATCACTTCGCAGCCCACAGCGAGTAGGTCGTCCATGGTGGCAAGGATCTCATCGCGGGTCTCGCCAAGGCCGAGCATGATGCCGGATTTGGCCCTTATCCCGCTCTCTGCGATATGCTTTAGGACGGCCAATGAAGTGCGATATGTGGCGAAGCAACGTACCTCGGGGGTGAGGCGTTCTACTGTCTCCAGATTGTGTGAAATGATATCAGGTTTCTCGGCGATGACCATGTCGAGGAGCTCCATCTTCCCTTTGAAGTCGGGCACCAATACCTCCATGGTTACGTCGGGGCATGCCTGTTTAAGTTTG
>CAZLJS010000115.1:0-5342 GCA_964559895.1 uncultured Sangeribacter sp. | reverse complement strand
CCGGATATCCAAGTGGAGATCCTTACCGAGGAAGAGGAGGAGACAAGAGTGGTTGTACCTCCCGTTAATCCTAAAGTAAACGTGGACGTCACCGTGGATGATGTCGAAGTAGAGGAACTGGAAGCACCCGAGGAGCCAACCTCAGGCAAACGATATGAGATACGTAAACTCTTCTCTATCAACGATAAATTTCGTTTCAGAAGAGAGCTATTCTCCAACAATATCAGCGACTTCAACGTCTCGCTGGACTTAGTGACCGTCATGCGTAGGTATGATGAAGCTGAGGACTACTTCTACAATGATCTTCAGTGGGACAGAGACAACGAAGACGTGATTGAGTTTATGAACAAGATACAAGAATATTTCAACCGATGAGCGGAACACTTTATATAGTACCGACCCCGGTGGGGAATCTGGCGGATATGACCTTTCGCGGCGTGGAGACGTTGCGCACAGTGGATCTTATCCTTGCCGAGGACACACGCACCAGCGGTATCTTGCTGAAGCACTATGAGATAAAGACGCCTATGCGCAGTTTTCATAAGTTCAACGAGCATCAAGCGTTGGAGGGGGTGATGAACCTGTTGGAATCGGGTAGCAACATCGCATTGATCAGCGACGCGGGCACTCCCGGCATCTCCGATCCTGGCTTTATGCTGTCGCGGGAATGTAGGCGACGCGAGGTGCCTGTGACCTGTTTGCCCGGAGCCACAGCCCTTATTCCGGCATTGGTAAGCTCCGGACTGCCTATTGACCGCTTTGTGTTTGAGGGGTTCTTGCCGCCAAAGAAGGGACGGGCTACACGCTTGACGCTCCTAGCAGAGGATCCGCGCACCGTGGCGCTATATGAGTCGCCAAAGCGGTTGCCGCGCACACTGCGTCAGCTGATAGAGTTCTTCGGAGCGGAGAGAGAGGCTGCCGTGTGCCGCGAGATCTCCAAACTGCATGAGACCATCCACAGCGGTACCCTTGCCGAGCTGGCCGCATACTTTGAAACCAACCAGCCCAAAGGGGAGATTGTGGTAGTCATAGCGGGTAAATAAAAAAGATACACAATACTAAATTAAACATTATTTATTATGAAAAAGTTGCTATTATTTATCGCTGCGGCATCAATGATGACAGTAGCGTGCACCTCCAACAAAGAGGAGGAGGCAGAAGAGGCTCAGGTACCCGACTTGACCGAAGAATTGCAACAGGCGACTAACTTCAATGACTCATTGCTGTTGCTCATGGGCGATGTCTATTCAGGCCTCGACTCCATCAATATGCAGGAACAGATGCTGTTTGCTCCCGGCCAAGGCGACAACGCCAACCGCCGCGTCGAGATTCGCAACAATTTGAGCGCTCTTAAGGCTCGTTTGGCAGCCAACCGTCAGCTCATCAACGAGTTGGAGAAGAAGGTTAAGAACAGTGATGGCAACAATGCCGTGCTCAACAAGACTATCGCTCAGCTCAAGAAGCATATCGCCAGCCAAGAGCAACGTATCGCTGACTTGGAATCACAACTTGCCAACGCTAACCAACAGATCTCCAATCTTAATACCCAAGTAGCTGAGACTCAGGAACAACTCACCAACGAGACTGCTGCTAAAGAGGAGGCTCAACAGGAGGTAGTAGATACTAAAAATGAGCTCAACACCGTATATTACGCTATCGGCACCAACAAAGAGCTGAAGAAACAGGGCTTGCTCGACAAGAAATTCCTCGGCAGCACCAAGGTCCTCAAAGAGGGCTTCAACGCCAGCTACTTCACAAAAGCCGACAAACGTAACCTCAGCGTTATCCCCACATCCGGCAAGAAGCTTAAAGTGTGGACCAATATGCCCTCCGGCTCATACGAGATTGTAGATGAAGCCAACGGCACCCAGAGCCTCCACATCACCAATGCCGCTCAGTTCTGGAGTATGACCTCTTACTTGGTAATTCAGATCGACTAATCATCACTGTATGAGATATATACTGCATAAATTAGTATGCAGCACAGTCTTTGCCCTCGCTGCCATCACGACAGCGTCGGCAAAGATTGCTGTTGATAGGGTAGATCCGCCGCACTGGTGGGTGGGTATGCGCGACAGCAGTTTGCAGCTGCAGATACATGGTAAAGAGATACGCGGTGCCGTGCCGGAGATAAATTACCCCGGGGTGAGCATCGACAGCGTGGTGCGTCTCGACGGCACTGATAGTTGGCAACATATCTATCTCAGCATCTCGCCGGAGGCAAAGGCTGGCACGATGGAGATAGTGTGGCGCGCTGGTAAACAGACCGTTAAGCGTAAGTATGAGCTGCGTGAGCGTAGTGCTATGCGTGGTGCCAAAGGGTTTGACGCCTCCGACGTGCTATATATGGTGATGCCCGACCGCTTCTCAGACGGCGACACTACCAACAACTTGGTGAAAAGTATGCGTCACCCCGTAGGGGCTACCCGTAGTGACCTCAACAAACGTCATGGCGGTGACCTGAAGGGTATCATGAACCATATCGGCTATATCGACTCGCTGGGCGTCACCGCGGTGTGGCTCAACCCCGTGTTGGAGAATGATATCCAGGGTGGCAGCTATCATGGCTACGCCACCACCGACTACTACGCTGTGGATCCACGTTTGGGTAGCAATGCTGAATACAGCGAGCTGATAGCGCGTCTCCACGACCGTGGCATTAAGACCGTGATGGATATGATATTCAACCATAGCGGTTCCACGCATCCCTGGTTTGAGGAGCGCCCCTCCTCAGACTGGTATAACTTCTCTGATGGCTATCAGCAGACCAACTACCGCTTATCTACCATCACCGACCCCTATGCCACCGACTATGACCGCAAACTAAGCACCGATGGCTGGTTCGTCAAGGAGATGCCCGACCTTAATCAGCGCAACCCTCACCTGATGAAGTACCTTATCCAGAACTCCATTTGGTGGATTGAGGAGAGCGGCATTGACGGCATCCGCATGGACACCTATCCTTATGCCGACAAACGTGCTATGGCGGAGTGGATAGCCGCCGTGGAGAGGGAGTATCCCGACTTCAAAATAGTAGGTGAATGTTGGTTTACCGACCCTGCCGGAGAAGCGTATTGGCAGCGCGGCTCCAAGGTGGCGCCAAAGGGTGAGGACACCAATCTCCCCGTGGTAATGGATTTCTCGCTGATGACTAAATGCCGTGAGATGAAGCCTTTTACCGAGCAGACAGACCCTTGGAACGGCCTCAATAAGATTTATGACCATTTGGCGCTGGACTATATCTATGCCGACCCGATGAATATCCTCCGTTTCCTGGATAATCATGACACGGAGCGCTTCATACTCACCGTCCCCGACTCGTTGGATCAATGGAAACAGGCGGTGACCACACTGCTCACCATTCCTGGCATTCCGCAGCTGTATTACGGCACAGAGTTGCTTATGGCAGGTGACCGCAAGCTAGGCGATGGTAACGTGCGCAGAGATATGCCTGGTGGCTTCCCCGGAGACCGCGTCAATGCGTTCCTTGCGGAGGGTAGGACGGCGTTGCAGAATGAGGCGTTTGACTTCCTCTCGACGCTCTTGCATTGGCGCAAGGGTAGCGCTGCCATCGCTAAAGGTAGTATGCGCCACTTCATGCCCACCAATGGCATCTATCTATATGAACGGAGCTACAACGGCGAGGATGTGATAGTGGTGATGAACGGCAACGACAGCGCCAAGAGTGTGGATATGTCGCGCTATCTGGAGCTGTTGCCACAGGGTGAGAGCTACCGTGATATCCTCACAGATGAGCAAGTGACGCTAATCCCCGCTTCCGGAGTATATGAGTTTAAGCCGCGTGAGACCCGCATCTTGGTGAAATAACAAGCCGAAGATGTTAAACATAAAGGATGTGCCATACCAATTGGTGCATCCTTTGTTGTTTAAATTTTTATAACTGGTGGTTTGTGGATTAAATTTCTTTATTTAAATTTGCGAGAAATTAAGTATTTAGTTGATTGTGCGTTCTAAATCTCAACAATCATGAAAAGAATATTCCTGTTAATAATCATATTGATATCAAGCGTTGGCTACGTTATGGCGCAGTCGCAAGAAAGCGATTCGCTCTATATGGTGGCGAAAGCGCTTTATGATAAACAGGAGTATAAGAAGTCCCTTCCTGCCTTCGAGAAGCTCCTGGATTTTGATAAGGAGAACCTAAGCAAAGAGAAGGAGGTGATATCGTTGGATAAGTCGTGGCTCGGTTCCGTATATTACAAATTGGGTGATATAACAGAGGCAAAGAAGTATGACCCTAACTTCTATGAACTGCCACCTGTGGATAGAATGAGTGTGAAGCAAGCGTTGTCTTATGCGACAACAGCTTCTCAAGCCCTCACATTAAACGATGTGCTGTTTTGGCTAAAGAGACAACTGGATGCTGAAATTGAGGCTTTGGGTGAAGACCATTATTATCTTTATGGCACTTATGCAAGCTTGTCTGCCATCTATTTCCAGCAAGGCAATGAAATAGAGTGTAGAAAGAATATAGCCTTGGCTAAAGGGATAGCGGATAAGTGGAAAACCACAACCATGGCATGGCATGCAGTGCCTTATGCCTGTGAATTTGGTCTTGAACAGGGATTGGGCAATGACGCGGCGGCGATGCAAGCCTATGAAACGGCGTGGGATTTGTTGGCAGGAGACATTATGTCGGATCCAGTTGTATATTCCTTGTGCCTTAATAAATTTCTGCAAATTAACCTCGCAGCCGGTAATTATGATATCATAAATGCCGAACTAACCAGAGATATATCGGTCATAAATGATAATTTGACCGAGGATAATGCTGCCGGATTTGTATCGCTAGTTCGCTCTATTAATGCCTGTGTTAATGGTATAGGAAGAGCTGATCTAGCACTAGGTCTCATAGAGCGATTAACCGATTTATTGGATAAAGAGAGCGATGAATATATGTATATCACCTATGACCGAGGGATACTCAATATATCGCTTAATAAATTTAGAGAAGCGGAGGACTACTTGACTGAAGTGCTTGAGATGCAGAAGCAACGTCATCCAGGAGAGCAAGAGCAGTGGGTGGAGCTCCTTAGATATTTAGGGGTATGTTATACCGGCTTGTCGGAATATGATAAGGCAGAGAAGTGCTTTAAAGATGCAGCAAAGATTTATAAACGATCAGGCAAACAATATATTTCTTACTGGCTGCAGACGGTCAATCAATTAGCAAGTCTGAGTTTTAAAACAAGTCATTTCGAACAAGCTGTTGATTATATAGAGGATTGCATAAAGCAGGTCAACAGTTTCAACTCCAGTCCAACAGATTTGGCGTATCTAACTAAAGAGCTGGGCGATTGCTATGCACAAATAGATAAGGC
>CAZLJS010000114.1:0-5396 GCA_964559895.1 uncultured Sangeribacter sp. | reverse complement strand
GTTTCTCTAAGATTCTTCCGAAGTTACATGAGGAGAAGTACGACATTGATTATCTGACGAACGTCGCCACGGAGTTGGGATTTGAACTGAATTTGGTATTCAAAAACGGCAAAAGTAAATTACTGCGCAATTTGCCTGCCGGTTACCGACGTTTGTACTCGATTATACTTGATATCGCTTATCGTGCCTATATACTTAACGGAAATATGGAACCGTTTGGCATCGTGGTAATTGATGAGATAGACCTACATTTGCATCCATCGTTGGAACAAGAGGTGGTAGGCTGTTTGCAGAAGGTATTCCCCAATATACAGTTTATTATGTCCTCGCACTCTGCGGCTGTGATATCCAATCTCGATACTACGGCTACCATTGATGGAGTGCCTGCCAACAAGATTCTCTTTATGCAAGAAGACCAGACACAAGCAGAAACGTTACCCGGCATTTACGGGCTTGATTATAACTCTGCCTTGCGCGACTTCATGGATACCCCGTCCAGAAATGTGGAAATCAAAGCGTTGGGAGATGATTATCTTACTTACCTTTCGCTGGGGCTGAAGGGCGAGGCTGAAACGGTGTATCACCAGCTTGTAGATAAATTGGGCTCGGAAGAACATCCGTTTATCATAGACTTGAAAGAAAAGGGCAAGGCGTATGAGGTACATTGATAAACGCAATCAACATGAGTTGGCTCATGCAATCAACGTAAGATTCTTACGGGATTGCTATGCGCAAGACTTATCTCATCCGCTTCCGTCGCCATGGGATACCAAACAATCTTTCGATGATTTTAAGAAATCGGAATATCGTGACGGGCCTGATGGCTGGAAGGCTCTATTGTTGAGAGAACAGACTTCCCAAAATGCTCCTCGCTGCTGCTACTGTATGCGCAAACTCGATGAATCGGCAGGAATGATTAACTATGAGCACGTAATACCGCGTATGTTAAAAGACGAGACGGGACTGGCTGATTACGAATATTATTGTCGGCATGCTCCCGTGTTGGCGGAACACGTTGTCTTGGCAGACACATTCCGCAATAGGTCTTTTACCAAGCTCGACGACATCGACCGTGAGACCAAGATGCCGCATACAACGGCTCTGACCAATCTGCTCGTTGCTTGCAACGGTACACGTAACACGTTTGATTCGAAAGGATGTTGCTGCAATGGGGCTCGAGGTGAAAGCAAGCTGTTGCCTATTATGCTTATGCAGAATGCAGAATCATTAATTAAGTATGATGCTAATGGTCTTGTCGTCTCCTTAATTACGAATGACGATACATGGAGCGATACATTGAGACAGCTTAACAGCGACACGCTGAAAGAGATTCGTTCGGTATGGTATCGACTAAGCAGAGTGAATAGGAACCTGACAGACGCTGTGAATATGCCCTTAAAGGAGCGTATAGAATGGTTTAAGTCAGCCTATTCCACCGATAACTTTGCCGAACTGCCGGAGAACGTTCGGAAATATGCAGGTATATCCTCCGGGACCGGCACATATTGGGATTTATTGCTGGCTTATGATTGGTTTTACTATTATCCCGGATATGCCTCTCAAAGAAAAATCGCCTAAAAACTAAAGAATAATGAAACTGATAAATCACGTTCTCAATATACGGCGCCTTATCCAGCAGGCGTTTGATAACCGCTTTTCTCGGATGGGATTGCGTGCGGATGCTCCTGTGGCTATTGAACAACTGCAGGATGAGCAACTTGAAAAGCGTAAGCAGTTGGATAATATCATGTCTAATCACTTGTTGGAATTCAACGGTGATTATCAACAGGCACGTTTAGCTACTATCAATGAGTGTGTGTTCACTCTGTTCAACCGTATTGCTGCCATCAAGGTGATGGAATCCAAGGAGTTGTTTCCGGAGATTATTCGCCGACGCAAGGAGAATGCCGGGCGATCATTTGAGCATAATGCTTGGTTGGAAACGCATCCTGAGGAACGCAATGCAGAACGTGAGGGGTTGAAACACTTCTTGACTGATCAGTTTGATTTACTGGGCGAGAACATACCTCTTTACCGCAGCGACTATCCTTATGCCCTATTGCCAACAGCCGATGAGCTTAACGAGATTATCGACCAATTTAACGAGGTTGAAGAGGATGGCGACTGTGGTGAGGACACATGGAAACAAGACGATATCTTAGGTTGGCTGTACGAGAACTTTAATGCCGTAGAAAAGGAGGCTTTGAAAGCGAATGAGGAGAAGACTGAATATAATAAAGTCTCTCTTCAAAGCCAGGTGTATACCCCACAGTGGGTTGTGAAGTTTCTTGTAGATAACACATTGGGCAAGAATTATCTTGAAATGTATCCCGATAGTAAAATCCGTGATAAATACAAGATAGCAAATGCGCCTGACCATCAAGTCCGAAAGCCAAAGGACTTGACAGAGATAAAGGTGCTTGATCCTGCATGTGGTTCCGGCAACTTCTTGATTTATGCCTTCACTTTGCTCTACGACCTCTATATGGATCAGGCAGATAACTACGGCAAGGATTACAGCCGACGGGAGATTCCGAAGCTGATTGTGGAGCATAACTTGTTTGGCGTGGACTTGGACGAACGTGCGGCTCAGATTAGCCAGATTGCGCTTTTCATCAAGGCACGTGAGTTGGGCGGTCATCGTAGCAAATGGCCGGCGTTCACCAATGTGGTAAGCAGTCACTTCTATCTGGTGGATTATGAGCATGTTAAAGATGCGTTTGAACGCCTTGACAACATGGATGAGTCTAAACGTGTCATTATGAAGATGATATGGGAAGACCTGAGCAATGCCTATAAGTTTGGTTCGCTAATTCGTGTGGATGAAACGCTGCAATCGCTTATTCGATACAATTCAGCTGATTCTTTATTTGCACAGTTGGATCAGGAAGATATGTTCTCATTCCGCAATCAGTTTATGAACGAGCTGCATAGCAAGGTGAATGAATGGGGACAGCATGGTAGTAATGCATATACTCTGGCGCAGACCAATGATGCTATATCATTCTTGCAGATTATATCTCAAAAGTATGATGTAGTAGTGGCGAATCCGCCGTATACGGATAGTGCTAATTTCGGCCCGGAATTAAAAGACTTTGTGGATAATAACTACAAAAAGCCCTATAAGTTCAATATCAACTTATATGCTACTTTCATAAAGCGTAGCTATGAATTAGCGACCGATGATGGTAAGATTGGTATGATTCATCCAATGACGTTTATGTATATAAAAACGTTTGAGGATGTACGCAAGTTTATGCTTGAGAAGACACATATTGATTTATTTGTTGAATATGGTCCTGACTCTACGAATATGTTCTCTGGAAGTGGAGGATTTGCTAGTGCACCAGCTATATATGTTGTAAGTAAGTCGCTAAGTTGTGAGTCAGAGTCATATTTTATATCGCTAAATCAATATACGAGGACACCAGAGGAGAAACTTAAAAAACAATATTGTTTGTCAGATTTAAACGATATTTGTGCTGGACGCCCCAATAGCCGCGTTTATACTCTTCCGCAGTCAAAGCTGAAGGGAATCAAGTCATATCCATTCATCTACTGGATTTCTGATGAGTTCAGAAGCAAGTTTAGTGAGCTTAAAACTGATGATATCTCGGATGTAAGGGCTGGCATTCAAACTTCAAATAACAATCGTTTTCTACGTTATACTTGGGAAGTGAGCGATATTCGACGTCATAATAATCATGGCCGGTGGGTGTTGTATGCTAAGGGCGGACCATATTGTAAATGGTATGGGAATATTTGGTTAACAATTGATTGGAACGATGAAGGTATGCAATTGCAATCATTTTTAAAATCAAGAGGTCAAGATTTACATGCGCAAGAATATTACTTCAAGAAAGGCATTACATATTCAGCTAAGGGTAGTGGATCCATTTCATTTAGAGATTATTCGTCGGAATATTTGTTTGACATAGCTGGCTCATGTATATTTTCCAATGGTAAGTACAATAATCTGTATTATTACATGGGGTTGCTAAATTCATCAATTGTTGCTTATATTATTGACTGCTTAAATCCAACAGTCAATAAGCAGCCAAGTGACTTAAAACGTATTCCATTTGTTCGGCCAAATGTAAAGGATGAGTCCCTTATTACAACTTTGGTGAAAACTTGTATAGATATAAAGAAAAAATTGAGCATGTATTCACTAATAGAACAAGACTATAAGCAATCTCCTATTTCACCATTGCATGAGGTTAATAAGGAATATAGTTTGTATTATATTTTTGAAAACGCAATGTTAACACATATTCTGTTGAATGAGGCAGTTATCAATAGAATCATCTTTCAAATATACGAACTGTCAAGTCATGATCACCAGATGGTTCTTGACAAAGAAGGCATCCCCGTAGGCGACCTTCCAGTAAGCCGTGAAGCAAAAACAGCATACAAAGAGTGGCTGCAGTCTAATGAAGAGTTCAAGGCAACGGAAGAAGTATATGCTCATCTTGACAATCTGGAAGAACGTGAAGACATTCCTAAAATTACAGATTTCGAGAATCTCTATCAAAACAACAATGGTTGGGAAGAATTCTGTATCAAGCACAACGTAAACCCTGTGGAGGCATGGTATCAGTTCAAGGATGCACACGTATTGCCCCCGCAGCGCACACAAGTGTTGGCATTTGAGCTATTGACCGATGTGATACGCACCGTCCTTGCCAAGGACGATGACGGCATCATCCCATTGAGCGACAAGCTGGGAGAAGAACGCTTGGCCCTCCGCATAGAGCGCGAGTTCATGGAAAGAGGTTACTCTGCCGGACAGTTCAGTCAAGTATGCCAGCTGTTAGGATGCAACCTGGAGAAGTATCTGCAAGAACGCTTCTTCCAGCAACTGAGCGACCATCTCAACCTGTTTATGTATCTGCCCAAGACTCCGTTCATTTGGCACCTGACCAGTGGAGAGCACCACGCATTGGAACTCTACATCAGCATCTACAAATGGAGCCGCGATGCCCTCTATCGTGTCCGCTCCATCTATGCCGCCAACCAAGAGTCGTCCATCAGTGCCCGACTGAACTCACTTGATACCTCAAAAACAGAGGGAAGACTGGAGGCACAGGAACTCAGAGCACAATTAGACGAGTTGAAGCAATTCTGCGACAAAGTGGACGACCTACTGGCTGGTGGATATGATCCAAAACTTGACGACGGAGTGGGCAAAAATATTGCTCCGCTTCAGAAACGCAAAATGCTCAGCTATGAAGTGTTGAATGCCGGTCAGCTTAAAAAATATTTGAATGCAGATTGGTAACTGAGATAAAAGGACTACGTTTACATCAAAAAACTGACGATTATGCGTACACTGAAAGAACAAATATCATTGTTGGAACACCTTCTTGACATCGCACGCAAGCGCAGAGAAGCAG
>CAZLJS010000113.1:4275-5406 GCA_964559895.1 uncultured Sangeribacter sp. | reverse complement strand
TAATCTGAACGCTTACGGGAGAGAAAGTAGTTTGGCCGTTTAGGCTATATGTGATAGTGAGGGAGCGGTTTGCGAGGGCTGTCGCTTCAGTCTCGATGCAGCTCCAGTATGCGATGAAGAAGGGTGAGCCTGCGCCGTTGTAGCCTGCGCCAGACATCACGTCATATTGGTTAGCATAAAGGTCGGTGGAGTGCTGTCCTTCACTGATAGAGGGCACAAAACCGTTGAAATAGCCACCATATTCGGTAAAGCCTTTGTGTGAGAAGGTAAAGCTATTGACAATAATATTACCGGAAGTGAAAACACCATCCCAGGCACCATTAGTGGTGTTATAGCTGAGTGACGGATTGTTTTGAAGGTCAATAGTCACGTAAACATCGTCATCATCGTCGTCGGAACAAGATGTAAACGCCACAGAAGCAGCTGCCAGCATAAGGGTAGCTTTTAACGCGGGACGTAGGAGTCCTTTTAATGCTGAAATTTTCATCTGTTTGATATTATTTGTATTATGCAATTGCAAAGTTATATAAAAATATTGACATATAGACAAGGCAGCTAGCTGCATTACAGCAACAATAATTTACGCTGAAACGAAACGCGGGACTGTAATGTGAGCTGCTATTTCTCCAGGGAAATGTTGCGGGCAGTGATGTCGTGGCCGAGGAATAGCGACGCGAGTTCGTTGAACTTGGACGGCTCCTCGGAGGTGAGAAATTCGCAGCTACCCCCTTTGGAACAAACGTTGTCCATCTCGGGATGGCGGTGCAGATAGTCCTTGAGGCTCTCCCCTACCAATGTTCCTTGCGGCAGGAGGGTGACGCCTGCGGGGAGGCACTCCTTGATGCGGTGGGCTATGATGGGGTAATGTGTGCAGCCCAACAGGATGGTGTCTATCTCGGGGTCGGCGGTCATCAACGCCTCGGTGTATTTCTTGACGAAATATTCGGCGCCCGGGGAGTCGGCTTCCCCATTCTCTATCAATGGCACGAGCATGGGGCAGCTCTGCTGCGTCACGGTGATATGCGGGCTTAGCTTCTCCACCTCCATGCAATAGCTACGGCTGGAGACGGTGCCTGGCGTCGCCATGACGCCTACGTGACCGCTACGCGACACCGCGGGTAATGTCTCCAC
>CAZLJS010000113.1:0-4175 GCA_964559895.1 uncultured Sangeribacter sp. | reverse complement strand
CCGGAGTCAAACACGCCGATAGCGCCCGCACGGAGCTGCTCCTGTTTATCTTGTATCATATTTATATTCATCAAACTAAAGCCTCATTCTGTGCGAAGAGGCGCATTTGCTGCAAATATATATAAAAAAATAATGCGAAGCTAAAATTGCTCCGCACTATTTCACGCTATGACAAATACTAAATTCCTAGTTTTTTTCTCACCAGAGTAGTGATATCCTCTGCGGGAGCCGCGTAATAGATGAGGGCATCTTTCTCTTGGATGATAGTGAAACCGTTCTCCTTACCTACAGCCTCGATAGCGTCGAGCACTTTCTGCTGGATAGGTTGGAACAATGTAGATTGCTCTTTCTGGATAGCTGTTTGAGCATCTTGTGAGTATTGTTGGATGCGGGTCTCGAGATCTTGAATATCTTTAGCTTTGCGCTCTTTGATGCTTTGGGGCTCATCGGCGGGAAGTTTCTGATATTCCTCTACCTTATTGGTGTATTCTGTGCGAAGTTTCGCAAACTCATCCTCATATTTCTTTGAGAACTCAGCGAGCTTGGTTTGCGCTGTTTTGAGATCGGGGTGGTTTTCCAAGATTGTTTGGGTATCCACAACACCTATTTTCACTGTCTGTGCAGACATCAACATTGGCAATGCGATGGCAAGTACCAATAAAATGCGTTTCAACATATCTTTATTCTGTTTTTATTTATTTTTCAAATTACGGGTGCAAATTTAGGAAATTATTTTGAATAACCCAATTTTGCAAGTACTTCATTGCTAACATCGATGCGCGGTGAGGCGAAAACGATGCTTTGTGAGGAAGCGCGGTCGAAGATTACTTGGTAGCCTTTCTCGTTGGCTACGGCTTTCACTGCCTCATACACCTCCTCTTGGATAGGTTTCATCAGTGACTGGCGTTTCTTGTAGAGCTCACCTTCTGCACCGAAATATTTGTAGCGCAGGTCGGCCACCTCTTTCTCTTTGGCCACGATCTCCTCTTCACGTTTCTTCTTCTCTGTGTCTGTCAAGAAGAGTTGGTCTGACTGATAGTTCTTATACATCGTCTCCGATTCTTTGGCCAAGTCATTGACCTCTTTCTCGAAGCGTTGCGACACCTGGTTAAGCTGTTCGTTGGCCATCTCATAGGCGGGAACGTTGCGCAGCACATACTCCATATCCACGAGGGCGAACTTCTGTGCCGATGCTCCGAAGCAAGCGCCTACGACCAACAACATTGTAAAAATAAGTTTCTTCATCTCTTAGTAATTTTAATTTTAACATTAAGACTCAAACAAAGGGTTTAGGTTTATTTGAGTCTTATTTTTTTCTCGTTGATTAGAACTCTTGACCGAGGACAAAGTGGAAGTGAGATCCACCCTTGGTGCCCCATACTTTGTCGAAGCCATAACCCCAGTCGATACCCATGAATCCGAGCACGCTAAGATAGATGCGGATACCGGCACCTGCGGAGCGCTTGAGGTTGAACGGCGAGAAGTTTTGCACGGAGGTCCAAGCGTTACCGGCTTCAGCAAATACCAGACCGTAGATGGTGGTGGTGGGCTGCAACATGAACGGGAAGTGGAGCTCGAAGGTGCATTTGCCGTAGGCGTAGCCCTCATATCCCCAGGGGGTGAACTGACCGTTGTCGTAACCACGCATGGCCACTGTCTCGGTAGCATAAGTACCGCTACCTGTCATACCGTCACCACCGAAGTAGAAGGTCTCAAACGGGGTGCGCAGGTATTTGTTATAGTAACCGAGCAAACCGAAGTCGGCGCGCGACATCAACACCAAGGTCCATTGACCGTCGGGGTCGGTGAGCGGGGTGTAGGTCTTGCTCTTGAATTTCAGCTTCCAGTACTCGATCCATTTATACATCTCCTTCTTAGCTGCGGCGGAGCTGTTGTAGGTAGCGTCGTAGTAGAGGCCCTCCCAGTTCTTCTTGCGGAACTTAGACATCGGGGGAGTGACGTCGAGCTCGAGAGAGAACTCTGAACCGCGGCGAGTATAGTAGGGGTTGTCGGTACTGCTACGTGAGAGAACCATACTCAATACAAGGCTATTACTTGTACCATTGTTCATATAGTAGAGGTAATCCCAGTTTTTGAGGTAATACCATCTATATGCCAATGAAGCTTGGAGAGTGAAGTACTCATCGGGCCAGCTAAGACGTGAGCCGTAGCCTACGCTAACGCCTGCCAATTGGAGGACCTTGTTGGGGTCGTAAGCGCTCTGATAGCTGTAGGTGCTATAGTTGGTGCCGTAGGAGCCCATGGAGTAGAGGCTGCTGTAGTAGGCGCTGCTCCAGTTGTTGTTGTAATAGCTGGAGTTGATACCTGTGGCGCGGCTATAGTCCAACGATACAGACAAGGAGTTAGGACGCTTGCCACCAATCCAGGGATTGAGGAAGGAGATATTGTAGGATTGGTAATATTTGGCGTTGGTCTGCGCGGAGATGGAGAACGTCTGGCCCTCACCCTGCGGTATCAAACCCTTGTACGTGCTGGGATAGAAGAGGTTCTTGATGGAGAAGTTGGTGAAGGTAAGTCCCAACTGACCGGTGACACCTGTCTGGCCCCAACCAAATGAGAACTGCACCTTATCGTTGGCTTTGGACTCGAGGTTGAAGAGGATATCTACGGTACCGTCGCTCTCGTTAGGCTCAGGACGGATATCCATATTCTCGGGGTTGAAGTGGCCCGTGGTGGCAATCTCACGTGCTGATCTCACCAAGTCGCTCTTGGAGAAGAGCTCACCGGGCTTAACGCGGAGGTCGCGGCGCACTACCTTCTCATAAAGGCGGTCGTTACCATTGATGGTCACGTTGTTGATTCTCGCTTGGGGGCCCTCCATGATGCGCATCTGGAGTGCGATGCTGTCACCCTTAATATTCTCCTCGATGGGCACCAACTGGAAGAAGAGGTAACCATTGTCGAGGTATAGGTTGGAGACGGCGTCGTCATCCTCGAGGGTACGTTTGTTGAGAAGCTTCTGGTTATACACGTCGCCCGGGTAGATGCCTAGGACATCGCTAAGGGTCTCTGTATTATATACGGTGTTGCCCACCCAGGAGATATCGCTGATGTAGTAGCGTTGACCCTCCTCCACATTGAGGAAGACATCGACTCTATCAGGGCTATATTTGACCACGCTGTCGCTGACGATACGTGCGTCGCGATAGCCCAACTCGTTGTATTTCTGGATGATGCGTTCTTTATCGTCGGCATAATCCTGATCTACGAATTTCTTCTGTTTGAAGAGGTTGAGGATGTTGCCATTCTCATTGGTCTTCTTCATGGCTTTTTTGACGCCACGGTCTGAGAGGACTTCGTTGCCCTCCACATATATCTTATGCACCTTGACCTTGTTGCTCTTAGTGACATCGAAGTCGAGGAACGCATAGTTCTCTTTGCTCACATCGGGCACCTGGCGCACCGTCACGGTAGCGTTTTTGAAGCCCTTGTCGCCGTAGAATTTCTCTACTACTTGCTTAGCGCGCGCCACGATGTTGGGGGTCAATTGCTGACCATTGACCATAGCCAATCGCTCGTTAAGGTCCTTTCTCTCACCGCTGGTGACACCTGTGTAACGCAGTTCGCTCAAGCGGGGCTGTTGCCGCAACACAATCTCCAGCCACACCTTATCGCCAACCATCTTGCTGACTTTAATCTGTACGCGTGAGTACAATCCTTGACGCCAGAAGCGCTTCACTGAGGTGGATATCACCTGGCCGGGTATCTCGATGCGTTCGCCCACGTTCAAGCCCGAGAAGCCTACTATGGCGAATTCATTATCGGCAGGGACGCCCGACACGTTCACTCCCGCGATCTCATAGGTCTTGGGCATACGTGAATAGATGATCTGAGGATTATATATTGTATCCTGTTTCTGGGTAGGAGTAATGTCCAATGCGGAGACTCCGGCAGGCATCATCGCGCACATCAGCGCGGCGCCTATCGCCATGAGCGGTTTCTTGATTATTGACATTGATCTATTGTTGCGGTTTCTATTATTTGTCATGATTAGAGAAAGAATTGCTAACTTGCTTACTAGTTTTACCAAAACGACGTTCGCGATGTTGATACTCACGTATGGCATCTATCATCGCCTCTTCACGAAATTCGGGCCAATATATAGGAGTGAAATAGAATTCACTATAAGCGCATTGCCAGAGGAGGAAGTTACT
>CAZLJS010000112.1:1906-5411 GCA_964559895.1 uncultured Sangeribacter sp. | reverse complement strand
GCGCTGTGGGGATCGTTGGGACGGAACTGCTTATAAGCGGTAGCCACGGCGGAGATATACGGCTCGTCGGCGGGGTTCTCGGGGTCGTAGAGCAGCTTGCCATTCACCTTGCGCGTCAGCACATAGTAGGACATAATATCCCCCTTGCCATCCTTGATGATTTCGCCATAAACCTTGCGCTTGAAGATAGAGTCGTTGCGTTGGGCGTTGCCGCGCAGCTCATTCTCAAACATCGTCATCTTCTCCGCGCCAGGGGTGCCCGATAGGATATAGGAGGTAGCCACGGAGGCGTAGTCGGCCTTCACCGCCACGACATCAATGCTGTCGATGGGCACATATATATAATTGTCACCGATTCTGAGACGATAGATCTCGGGGCTCTCCGGTGCCGCATACGAGATAGCGAAGGAGCCATCGGCGTCTGTGCGTGTCGAGTCGAGCTCTATCCAGCGGCCGCTGAAGTCGGCTTTCTCTAGGATAATAGATTTGTCGGAAGCTCCGGTAATCTCTCCCATAATCCCGAAGGATGGGTCGGAACAGGCCGCAAGTAGCAGTGTGCCAGCCACTAACGATAAACCATTTCCGATGGTTCTGAGTGTATAATTTTTGTAGCGTTGCATAATTTTTGTAAAATGAAGTGCAAATATAACTAAATTTTCTGGGAAATGCCACCAAAGTTTTGTAACTTTGCACGAATTTAAGAAGGAAAGAAATAAACAACGACTTATGTTAAAGCCAATAAAGAAATCCATAGAGCTTAGCGACGGCCGTGTCATCACCATAGAGACCGGCAAACTCGCCAAACAAGCTGATGGAGCAGTAGAAGTACGCATGGGTAATACCATGCTGTTGGCCACCGTGTGCAGCGCACAGGAAGCCAACGAGGGTGTAGATTTCATGCCCTTAACCGTAGAATACAAAGAGAAATACGCGTCAATCGGCCGCTATCCCGGTGGCTTCTTGAAACGTGAAGGACGCGCCAGCGACTATGAAATTCTCACTTCACGCCTCGTGGACCGCGTATTGCGCCCACTTTTCCCCGACAACTACCACGCTGAGACCTTCGTCAACGTCACTCTCTACTCCGCTGATGAGAACGACGCTCCCGACGCGTTGGCAGGTATCGCCGCTTCCGCAGCGCTCGCTTGCAGCGACATACCCTTCAACGGCCCTATCTCTGAGGTGCGCATCGCTCGCGTCGAGGGTGAATGGGTCATCAACCCCACTTTCAAACAGATGGAGAAAGCCGACATCGAGCTGATGGTTGGCGCCACCTACGACAACATCATGATGGTTGAGGGTGAGATGAACGAGGTATCTGAGGCTGAGCTCCTTGAAGCTCTCAAAGTAGCTCACGCCGAAATCAAAAAACACTGCCTTGCACAGATAGAATTGATGAAAGAGGCAGGCAAAGAGGTTAAACGTGAATACTGCCACGAGATCAACGACGATGAGCTCCGCGCCGACGTTCACGCTAAATGCTACGACAAAGCTTACGCGATAGCACGCACCGGTAGCGCCGACAAACACTGGCGTGCCGAGTCATTTGAAGCTATCTGCGACGAATATATCGAAGCTCTTCCCGAGCTTACCGAAGAGCAAGCTGAAAAATACAACGAGGACCAACGCATCGCCATGGTAAAACGCTATTACCACGATGTAGAGAAAGAGGCCATGCGCCGCTGCGTCCTCGACGAAGGTATCCGCTTGGATGGCCGTAAGACCACCGAGATCCGCCCCATCTGGTGCGAAGTCGATTACCTTCCCGGCCCTCACGGAGCCGCTATCTTCACCCGTGGTGAGACTCAAGCACTCGTCACTTGCACCCTTGGCACCACCCTCGACGAGAAGATCGTTGACGACGTGCTCAACCAGAGCAAAGAGCGCTTCCTGCTTCACTACAACTTCCCACCCTTCTCCACCGGCGAAGCACGCCCCGTACGTGGTGTCGGTCGTCGTGAAATCGGTCACGGCAACCTCGCTCACCGCGCCCTCAAACGCATGTTCCCCGATGATTTCCCCTACACCTGCCGCCTCGTCAGCGACATCCTCGAGTCAAACGGTAGCTCATCTATGGCTACTGTCTGCGGCGGTACACTCGCCCTCCTCGACGCAGGTGTTAAGATGAAACGCCCCGTGGCAGGTGTCGCTATGGGTCTTATCTCCGATGCAGGTAACGTTAAATACGCTATCCTCTCCGACATCCTTGGCGATGAGGACCACCTCGGCGATATGGACTTCAAAGTTACAGGTACCGTAAATGGTATCACCGCCACTCAAATGGATATCAAGTGCGACGGCCTTAGCTACGAAGTGCTCGAGCAAGCGCTCAACCAAGCACGCGAAGGTCGCCTACACATCCTCAATAAGATCCACGAGACTATCCCCGAGGCTCGTGAGGACTACAAGCCCCACGTTCCTCGTTTGGTTTCCATGACAATTCCTAAAGAGATGATTGGCGCAGTGATCGGTCCTCAAGGCAAGGTCATCCAAGGCATCCAAGAGGAGACAGGTGCTACCATCTCCATCGACGAAGATGAAGAGCTAGGCATCGGCAAAGTAGAGATCGCGTCCAAAGACAAAGCATCCATCGACGCCGCTGTGGCACGCGTCAAAGCTATCGTGGCAGTACCCGAGGAGGGTGAGACCTACACCGGTAAGGTGCGCTCAATCCTTGACTTCGGCGCCTTCGTAGAGTTCATGCCCGGCCGCGACGGTCTGTTGCACATCAGCGAGATCTCTTGGAACCGCCTCGACACCATGGAGCAGAGCGGCATCAAAGAGGGTGACGAGCTCACCGTTAAGCTTATCGAGATTGATAAGAAGACCGGCAAATATCGTCTCTCCATGCGTGCCCTTCAGCCCAAACCCGAAGGCTACGTAGAGCCCGCGCCCCGTCCCCGTCGCGACAACAACGGCCCACGCCGTGAGAACAATGGTCCTCGTCACGACAACAACGGTCCCCGCCGCGACAACAACAATGGCCCACGCGGTCCCCGTCGTGATGGCGGCAATCGCGGTCCCCGCAACAACTAATATTGGCTTTTTACATAAATAGAAGCGGCCTCGCTCATTTGAGCGAAGCCGCTTATTTTTTGTGTATAGACCGCTATAAAATGAGGGTGTGTCATAGTCGATTATGACACACCCTCGTTTTATTTTTTATTAGCTTTGGCGAGTATCGGGCTTAGATTCCTTTATTAGCCTTGGCGAGTATAGGGGGTTGTAGTGCGGAGCTGTTCTGTTCCGGAAATCTTTTTCCGGCCTTAACCGAGTCCTAGATAGCCGGCCTTTCGGCTCCTATAGCCTCCTTTCCTCGCCCTTTTTTATTAGCCTCTGCGAGTATCGGGCTTAGATTCCTTTATTAGCCTTGGCGAGTATAGGGGGTTGTAGTGCGGAGCTGTTCTGTTCCGGAAATCTTTTTCCGGCCTTTACCGAGTCCTAGATAGCCGCCCTTAACAGAGCCTTAAATCGCCTTCTTTTATCTATTAAAGATATGTCTCAG
>CAZLJS010000112.1:0-1806 GCA_964559895.1 uncultured Sangeribacter sp. | reverse complement strand
CGCCCTTAACAGAGCCTTAAATCGCCTTCTTTTATCTATTAAAGATATGTCTCAGCCGGCTGAAGATGCGCGATACCGTGCTCTCAGAGGGCACCATATTCTCGCTCCCCTTCAGCTTCTCGATAGCCTTCTTCTCATCCTTGTTGAGCTCCTCGGGCACATAGACCATCACATTGACCAGCAGGTCGCCGCGCATCGACGAATTCATCTTCGGCAGACCCTTGCCACGCATACGCAGCACCTTGCCCGGCTGCGTACCCGGGTCGATCTTCAGGCGCGCGCGACCACCGATGGTAGGCACCTCCGCCTCGCCACCAAGCGCCGCGGTGGGGAAGTCCAGCATAAGATTATATATCAAGTCCTCGCCATCGCGGATCAGCTCCGCGTCACGTTCCTCGAGTATCAGCACTATCAAGTCGCCGCAGACGCCACCGCCACGCGGCGCGTTGCCCTTGCCCGAGATAGTGAGAGCCATACCCTCAGAGACACCTGCGGGGATGGTGAACTCCACCACCTCCTCCTTGCGTATCACGCCCTCGCCGTGGCAGTGCTCACATTTCTCAGTGATAACCTTACCCTCGCCGTTGCACTCCGGGCAGACAGACTGCGTCTGCATAGCGCCCAGCATAGTGCGTTGCACCTGCGTGATGACACCCGAGCCATTGCAGCGGCTACACGTGTGAAACGCGGTGCCATCCTTAGCGCCCGTGCCCTTGCACGCATCGTCGGCGACCATGCGCGGTATCTTGATCTTCTTCGTCACACCGTTCATCACATCCTCGAGGGTGAGTTTCACCTTCACGCGGATATCCGAGCCACGGCGTGTGCGTGGACGGCTCTGGCCACCGCCGAAGCCGCCGCCAAACCCAAATCCACCGCCAAAGATATCGCCGAAGTGGGAGAAGATATCCTCCATCGACATCCCGGCGCCACCGAAGCCGCCACCGCCGAAGCCCTGGCTGTCGCCCATGCTATGGCCAAACTGGTCGTAGCGCGCACGCTTATTAGCGTCGCTGAGCACGTCGTAGGCCTCTGCGGCCTCCTTAAATTTCTCCTCAGCCTCCTTATCACCAGGGTTCTTATCGGGGTGATACTGGATAGCCTTTTTGCGGTATGCTTTCTTTATCTCCTCGGCTGTAGCGTTTTTCTCCACGCCCAGCACCTCATAATAATCTCTTTTAGCCATTGTGCGGACCCTCCTTATTGACCGACTACCACCTTAGCGTGGCGTATGATCTTATCATTCATAGTATAGCCCTTTTGGATCACGTCGAGGATCTTACCCTTGAGTGACTCCTCGGGGGCGGGGATAGCGGAGATGGCCTCATGGCGGTCAGCGTCGAAGGTGTCTTCAGCGTCGAACTCCTTCACGCCATTCTGCTCCAGATATTTCTTCAGCTTATTGTATATCAGCTCCATGCCCTGATAGATGGGGGACTCGGCGGCATCCTTGCTGGCAGCCAAGCCACGCTCGAAGTCGTCGAGCACCGGCAATAGTCCGGTGAACGCTTTCTCGCCACCATTCTTAATCAGTTCCGCCACCTTCTCATTCATACGGCGACGATAGTTCTCGAAGTCGGAATAGAGGAAGAGGTATTTTTTCTTCTCCTCCTCGAGGTCAGACTTAAGTTTCTCCACCTCGGCTGCGAGGGCGTCAGACTCCTCGGCGGTGTTATCAGTGGCATTGTCAGTGTTTTCCTGTTGAGCGGCAGCGTTAAGCTCCTGCTCCTCGTTATATTCTTTTGTACCTTCCATTGTCATAATTTTGACAGATGTCATAGCAAAAATTGCGCCAAAGATAGTTGA
>CAZLJS010000111.1:0-5419 GCA_964559895.1 uncultured Sangeribacter sp. | reverse complement strand
GTCATCATATCCTCATCGTCAAACAGATATTCAGCCAACGCCTTGGCAAGCTCCGTTTTACCTACACCCGTGGTGCCTAGGAAGATAAAGCTACCGATAGGACGACGGGGGTCGTTAAGGCCGGCACGTGAACGGCGCACGGCATCCGCCACTGCTTGTATGGCATCATCCTGACCTACTACTCTGCGGTGCAACTCCTCCTCAAGGTGGAGCAGTTTCTCCTTCTCACTCTGTGCCATCTTCTTAACGGGGATGCCGGTCCAGCGGCTCACTATCTCCGCGATATCCTCCGCATCGACCTCCTCCTTAATAAGGGCACCGTCACCTTGAAGCTCCTTCAGACGAGCCTGGATAGCCGCATTCTCATCCTGTTTCTGCTTGATTTTGCTATAACGTATCTCAGCGACCTTAGCATAGTCACCTTCACGTTCTGCAGTCTCAGCCTCGTGGTTAAGTTGCTCTATTTCAATCTTATTCTGCTGAATCTTGTTGATTTCATTCTTCTCAGCGAGCCATTTAGCCTTGAGTGATTTCTCTGAGTCACGCAGGTTGGCAAGCTCCTCATCAAGCTCTTTAATCTTGTCGGCATCACCTTCACGCTTGATAGCCTCGCGCTCTATCTCAAGTTGCTTAATCTTACGCTCCACCTCATCGAGAGACTGTGGCATAGAGTCCATCTCCAGACGCAGCTTAGACGCCGCCTCATCTATCAAGTCGATAGCCTTATCCGGGAGAAAACGGTCGGTGATATATCTCACAGAGAGTTGTACCGCCGAGATGATAGCCTCATCTTTGATACGCACCTTATGGTGGTTCTCATAGCGCTCCTTCAAGCCACGGAGGATAGAGATTGCCGACATTTCGTCCGGCTCATCTACCATAACCTTCTGGAACCTACGCTCCAACGCTTTATCCTTCTCGAAATATTTCTGATATTCATCGAGCGTAGTGGCGCCGATAGCTCTCAGTTCACCACGCGCCAAAGCCGGTTTCAGGATATTGGCAGCATCCATGGCGCCTTCGCTCTTGCCGGCACCTACCAAGGTGTGGATCTCATCTATAAACAATATGATTTCACCTTCGCTCTTGGTGACCTCTTGGACGATGGATTTCAATCGTTCCTCAAACTCACCTTTGTACTTAGCACCGGCTACCAAGGCACCCATATCAAGCGAGAAAATCTGTTTTGACTTCAGGTTCTCAGGGACATCGCCGCGTACGATACGCTGAGCCAACCCCTCCGCGATAGCCGTTTTACCGGTACCCGGTTCGCCGACAAGCATAGGATTATTCTTAGTACGACGGCTAAGAATCTGGAGCACACGACGTATCTCCTCGTCACGACCAATTACCGGATCGAGTTTGCCATTACGTGCCGCATCGTTAAGATTGACGGCATACTTTGACAACGCTTGGTAAGACTCCTCGGCACTTTGTCCGGTCACCTTATTACCATTACGTAGCTCTTGAATAGCAGCCTTTAGCGCCTCTTCAGTGACACCGGCATCTTTAAGCATCTGCGACCCCTTGCTATTGGAGCGGAAGATACCCATTAACATAGCCTCCACGGAGACATATTCGTCGCCCATGGTCTTAGAGAAATCCACTGCTTTCTGCAGTGCGTCGTTGGTCTCACGGCTAAGGAAAAGCTCACCACCGGAGACCTTGGGCAGTGTTGCTATCTCTTTATCGAGGAGCGCGCGCACCGGTGCTACACCGATACCCAGCTTTTGAAATATAAAATTGACTATGGTTTCACTTTCGGAGAATATCGCCTTCAGGATGTGGACCGGCTCAATCTGTTGCTGACCCGCACTTCTCGCAATATCGAGGGCTTTCTGTACTACCTCTTGCGATTTGATTGTAAAGTTGTTGAAATTCATAATCTTTAGTTTTTAATGGTTGATTACAAATATATCGCTATAGGCATTTACAAAATACGTGCCAACACGATTTCCAACCCATCAAATCGACACAATAGTGCCACCTATCAACAAAAAGATGCAAGCCTTTGGTGACCTGCATCTATATCTACAAAGCAGCGTATAACTGCCGCTATTATTGCTTATTACATTCGTCAGCGATGTTTTGCGAGATACGCATAGCGCAGAAGTTGGGGCCGCACATGGTGCAGAATCTGTCGTCGGCATCAGGGGCGTTGCGACGAGACTCCATATAGTAACGACGCGCTTTCTCAGGGTCAAAGCCTAGGTTGAACTGGTCTTTCCAGCGGAACTCGTAGCGTGCTTTGCTCAAGGCGTTGTCTCTCACATCGGCACCGGGGAAGAGCTTAGCCAAGTCAGCAGCGTGAGCAGCTATCTTATAGGCAATCACACCTTCTCGCACATCCTCCAGTGTGGGGAGTGACAAATGTTCCTTAGGTGTGACATAACAGAGCATTGCTGTGCCATATCGGCCAATATTGGCAGCACCGATGGCTGAGGTGATATGGTCGTAGCCCGGAGCGATATCGGTAGTCAAGGGGCCAAGGGTATAGAAAGGTGCCTCGTGGCATTTCTCTATCTGGCGGGTCATATTCTCCTTAATCTTATGCATTGGCACGTGACCGGGGCCTTCTATGATGACTTGCACGTCGTGCTCCCATGCCTTCAATGTCAATTCGCCGAGGACGTCGAGCTCGAGGAACTGCGCCCTATCGTTAGCATCATGGATACTACCCGGACGCATACCGTCGCCAAGTGACACTGCTACGTCATATTTGTTGAGAATTTCGCAGATTTCATCGAAGTGTTCATAGAGGAAGCTCTCTTGGTTGTGGAGAGTGCACCATTGCGTCATGATAGAGCCACCACGCGATACACAACCTGTGAGGCGTTGGCCTACCAACTGAGCATGTTCGCGGAGCACTCCGGCATGGATGGTGAAGTAATCCACACCCTGCTCGCACTGCTCGATAAGGGTGTCGCGGTAAATCTCCCAAGTGAGCTTATTAACGTCGCCGTTAACCTTCTCCAGTGCTTGGTAGATAGGCACTGTGCCCATTGGCACGGGGCAGTTGCGGATGATCCATTCACGTGTCTCGTGGATATTGTCGCCTGTGGATAGGTCCATGAGAGTGTCACCGCCCCAATAGCAGCTCCACACAGCTTTCTGCACCTCCTCCTCGATGCCCGAAGAGAGCGCCGAGTTACCTATATTGGTATTAATCTTCACTGAGAAGGCTTTACCGATAATCATAGGCTCTGCCTCGGGGTGGTTGATGTTGCAAGCGATGATGGCGCGACCTTCGGCTACCTCTTTACGCACAAACTCCGGAGTGATGTATGACTCAATGCCCAGTTGCGCATTGTTAACATTCTCACGGATAGCCACATACTCCATCTCAGGAGTGATAATCCCTTTACGGGCATAGTGCATCTGGGTGACACGATGTCCCTCTTTAGCACGACGCGGCTTGTGGGCTATCGGGAAACGGATAGCATCGAGGCTGGCGTCAGCCTTGCGTTGACGGCCGTAAGCGCTGGTAATGTCGGGCAATTCCTCGGTGTCATCACGGTCCAATACCCACTGCATATTAGTGCGAGGAAGGCCTTTATTGATGTCATGCTTATATGACGGATCGGTGAAGAGACCACTGGTGTCATAAACTACTACAGGGTCGTTGGGGTACTCCACACGTTTACCATTCTCTATTTTTACTGTGGGATAAAGGTTGATCTTTCTCATCGCAACTTTGATGGGAAAGAGCTTGCCATCCACATATATCTTTTCTGAGTTGGGATAACTCGAAACGTCTATATCAGAAATTTTCATATTCTAAATTAATTGCCTTTTTCAAATTATATAATGAGATCATTGCCAATTGAGGAATGATACGCAAAGGTAACAATAAAAAAATAAACACACAAACCAAGAGGCTTTTTGCGTTATATAAATAAACAGGAAAAATTATGGATATAAAATTACACTTTGATCATTTCAATATCAATGTCACCGACATTGAACGCAGCATGGAGTTCTACCGCAAAGCGTTGGGGCTGGAGAAGGTAGGCGAGATAGTGCCTGAGTCGGGTGAGTTTAAGATAGTATATCTGTCGGATGGTAACGGCACGTTCCGTCTGGAGTTAACTTGGCTACGCGACCATGAAGGTCCCTATGAGCTGGGTGAGAATGAGAGCCACTTAGCGCTACGTCTCGATGAGGATAATTTCCAAGAGGCCTTGGAGTATCACAAGTCGCAGGGATGGGTATGCTTTGAAAATCCTGCAATGGGGATATACTTCATCAACGACCCCGACGACTATTGGATAGAGATCATTCCAAAGCGAAAATAAGAATCTAAACTTAAGTAGTGATGCGGCCATCGTGTCACTACTTTTTTACTTCTTTAGTTTTATAAGAATCTTAGGGTCAGTAGATTTTTAATGGGGATTGCCTATATGAATCCTGGGACAGCAGTGTAGCATAAGCATCTGTCATGAAGGTGTTGGACAAACAGATGCGCTATTCATCGTGCTGAAGGTTGCATCTGTGCGTGCATCAGGATTTTAGCGAGTTCGTGGCCAATGAAGGCCATCGTGGCCACCAATCATGACCACTACAAAAGACTGTAACACTGATAGTTAGCCCTATTTTAGCCCTATGGCCACGAGTGCACGCAATTTCTTTATACTTAACTTTTTTAATTCCTCTTCCTATTATATGAGTATCAAAGAGGCTTCCTCTTATCTACCGAAGTTACTACATACTATCAAAAAGAATATCTCAGAGAAGGTAACTACTAGGTCATGGTTATACATACTCCGCAAGTATATCACTATTTGATATATATATCCTCTACTACTGCTGTCTGAAATTTATTTTTGATATATTCTTTTATAGATAGAAGAGGTTGTCGCCAATATGAAATACTTTCGTGTAGAATAGAAAAAGTAAAAAAGAAAGGAATTGGTGGCCATGAGTGAATTTTGGGCAAAATCGACTTATATAGCTATCTATTAGAGGCATAACGTGGCCTTGGTCCGTGGCCACGGTGGTCGTGTTTGGCCATGAGTGTCGAGATTGAAACTTTACCGATCTTTGTTCTGACACAAATGCATACCTCTCGGCATGCTTTTCAGACTCTGCGCATACCCCCGCAGAGACTCGCCTTCGGCTCGCTCTACGGGGTTACCTACAAATTTGCCCCTCTCGGGGCAGCCCTAACGACGCCACCATCCATCATCTTCGGCCCTTTGCTCTGCCTAAGCCGCTTCTCTCTCCGTCTCCTTCGGTCCTTTGCACTGCCCAAGCAGCTTCTCGCCCCTTCACCTTCGGTCCTTTGCACTGCCCAAGCAGCTTTTCTCCCCGTCACCTTCGGTCCTTTGCGCCGCCTAAGCAGCTTCTATCCCCTTCATCTTCGGCCCTTTGCGCCGCTTCCTGAAAAGCAAGGGCGCAAGGCCTTGCTTTAGCTGTGCTG
>CAZLJS010000110.1:2954-5476 GCA_964559895.1 uncultured Sangeribacter sp. | reverse complement strand
CGAAATAGTCGGCGCCCCAGCGTCCCTTCAGCGGGAAGCTCTCTTCGCGCAATTTGCCGAAAGGATATTGAAACACGCAGGAGAAGGTCTCCATCTCCGCAAATTTCTTCAGTTTATTCTTTCCCATATTTTTGCATTACTGATGATTAAAATATAAGCGGACACGTAGGGGCGTATCCGCTTATTATCGGAGTTCAACTCCTTGTATCTATCTTAACGTCGTTGAAGCTTAAATGTTTTGGTAGCCTCAGCGGTGGATGCTTTCACTACCAATACTTTGGCATCGGTAGCGGAGAGGTCTATTGTAGCCCTGTCTGCTTTAGGAGCGACAGTGGCTACCAGCATACCGGAGGCATCTGAGACGACCACACCGGTGAGGATGTCGGAGGCGGTGACAACGAGGTTATTGTTGTCATCTACGCTGCAATTGATGTTCACAGCTTGGTCTTCCATCAACGGTTTGACGGTGGTCTGTGTGGCTACGATATGGAACTTGCTCCATTGTTCATCGGTCTCCCATGCATCGCTGTCTGCATCGTGCACATAGAGATTGATGGCTGACGGGGTGATGCCCTCAAAGGAGTCATCCACAGTGGCAGCGACATTCTCGTCAAGGTTGAAAACGCTGATGACGTCTAGATTTGCCATGTTGTCGAACACGTGCGAACCGACGCTCTCCAATTTATCAAAACTGAGCACGGCAGTGCCATTGTCGGCATAGGCATAGTCGCCAAGAGTGAGGACCTTGTTATTGAGATTGACATTGATTTCATTTATCATGTCGTAGTTGAGGTCAAGGTTAGCGCATGATGCCACGCCGAGGTTGCCTACATTTGCCAACTCGCCGTCTATAGATGTTAGCGCGGCATTGTTGAACAGCATACCTGTGCTGTTAGTGAGGTTTGGCAAGGTGGCTTTCTGCAAATTGGTCATCTGGCTAAAGGCGTAGTCATCCACATTGGTCACCGTGGAGGGAACGACCAGCTCCTCGATAGCAGTAGCCATGAAGCTCTCAGCGCCGATATTCGTCAGGCCGGAGGGATAAGCCACGGCAGTCAAGGCGGTGTCACCTTTAAATGCCTGCTCGGGTAAGCTAAGCACGGCAGTGGCGCTAAGGTCAGCGTTGGTGAGCTGCGAGCAGGAGGCAAACGCTCCTTTACCAAGCACGGCTACGCTGGCGGGAAGGGTGACAGTGGTGAGCGCGGTGTCGTAGAAGGCATAGTCGTCAATCTCTGTCAGCGCGGTGCCGAAGGTAATGGTTTTCAAGTTGCTTCCGGCAAAAGCTCCTTCACCGATAGTGGTGAGATTGGCGGGAAGGACTACGTTCTCCAGAGTGCCGGTGGCAAAGATATATGCGGGTAATTCGTTGGCGAGGAATGATTTTCTGCCAAGGAATATCTCATCACGTGAGCTATAAGCCTCTATCACGAGGCCACTCATATCCAGGTCCTTGAGCTGCGCCATGTCTCTGATAGCCACCAGGTCGATGGCATTGGCGCTACCTGTAAGCGTCAAGGAGGTGAGAGTGGAGGCTTCCTCACCAAGAAGTGTGGCAAGGTTTCCGGAGGTGGTTTCAAGCGCATTGGCAGCTAAGGGGGAGAGCACCAATGCCGACATCAAAAACTTATATACTGTATTCATGACTTTCAGACTTATTTAACCACTAATATTTTAGCTACGTTAGCCTCTGAAACGCCTTCAGTGGCAGACGACATGCATACATAATAAACACCGGAATTGACCTTAGTGTTACTCATATTTGTGCCATCCCATTGAATTACGCCACCAACAGAGCTGCCAAGTTCTTTAACGATAGTGCCTTGAGCATCAACTATCTTGATGAGCGCATTGTCGATAAGGCCTTCTATGGTAATCCATCCTGTATAGTCGGGGCGAACGGGGTTAGGATAAACCTTCACTGCATCGAAGTCGGTGCCTGTGGAGGAACCGGGGATGAAATATTCGGCATAACCTTTCACCGTGGAAACGACGATGGAGTTGTTGTCGGGGTTATAGCAGAGGTCAAGCACAGCGTCGTCGGGGAGATATGAGTTGGAGCTCAACAGCTGACGGAGCACTGTGTGGCCCGATGAGGTGGTTTCTACCAAACCGCCACCACGGGTAGCGAACCATTTGTTGCCGGAAGCGTCGCTGGTGATATTCATCACATGAGCGCCATCCAGAAGGTAGTCGGCGGTAGAGGTGCCATCGTTGCGCGAGATTTTGATACGTTGCACAGAGGAGGGATCGTTGAACGCCGCTTTGGGATCAAAGGTGAAGACACCACCTTCGTAACCGACCCACACCTTACCGGTACTTTGATCCTCATATACATTCAGCACATATTCACGAGTGATAGAGCTACCATCCTCGTCATAAAGCTGAGTCATTGTGACATACTTATCATCTGAGCTATCTTCGGGGGTACCGTTGGTATCATAGACATAAAGAGTACCGCCATAGTTACCTGCGGAGATAACGATAAGGTTCTTGTTGGCTTCAGATTTCAATGGCCAGAAATC
>CAZLJS010000110.1:0-2854 GCA_964559895.1 uncultured Sangeribacter sp. | reverse complement strand
CTAAGATAGCAGGCAGGCGCATTGGGTCTCATCGGCTCACGAGTCACTGTCCATGTGCCATTATCATATTTACGGCTTGTCAACCCTTTACGAGCGGGAGCGCCCCAGAACTCTTTGAAGTCCCATGAGGAGGCGTAAGCCCCTGAGAGATCAGAGGGCACTGCCACACTTGTTGGCACTGCGCTGCCATCGTAGTTGTAGGGTATCAAGTAGTAATTTGATGTGGAATAGCCCACATATCCTTGTGAAGCGCGTTGCAGCTTAGTGACCTTTTTAATGGATTTGGAAGTCACAGATTTCACAGTGCCATCGTCGTTGAGTGTCACATATAGGCAAGCGCCCGAGGTGAGAGCCACGAACTGATTCTTCGACTCCAAGGGGAGGATATTGAGTGCACCATTCAAGGATGAATTCAGGCTTGAAGTAAAGTCAGAGAGTGTGAGGTTGGAGTCATTGACACCCGACTTATAGCTGACATTGCCTGAGGTGAGGTATAAATAGTCACCTACGCGCGCCATTGTGGTCACAGATGTGCCGAAGTTGCGCGACGTGGAGATGACGCCTTTATTGTCGTCTATTACCACATATCCGAAGGTTGTGGCTAGATAGACTTCGTTGTATTCAGGACAGAAAACGATATCGTTGACGGTCTTAGCGGTTTTAGTGTTGAAGGATTTCAATCCCGGGATATTTTTCACTTTACCGTTGTCGTAGAGGAGGTCGATATTGCCGTTGTCATAAACCACAAGGAGATATTTTGATTTCTCGTTGTAAGCTATTTTCGACACCATCACCTCAGAGAGTTTGTCTCTATGGGTATAGGCCTTATATTCATCGCCATCCTTATCGTAAACGAACAGGTTTCCAAGGAAAGTAGAATATTGAGTATTGGAAGCATTATAAAGTTGCGACAATGCCACCACATAAGTACGCGATGGTGTATCAATCACTTGATCGAAATAATTGTCGTAAGTGGGATACAATTTCCAATCACCATCGGTAGCGCCGTGAGCAGCGCTGCTCATGCCGAGCAATAAAGCAGCCGCTAATGATAGTTTTTTTGTCATATATCTTGTCTGTTGTTTTCCTAATTATTGGCCAATAAGAACTGCATAAATGCTCTCATGGCTCTTCCACGATGGGAGATAGCATTTTTCTCGTCGGCGGTCATTGAAGCGAAGCTGCGTCCCGACTCATCGGCGATGAAGATGGGGTCGTAGCCAAATCCGGCGTTGCCATCGCGCTGAGTGGCTATTGAGCCCTCCACGCTACCTGAGAAAAGATGCTCTTTGTCACCCTCTATGTAAGCTATCACGGTACTGAAGCGGGCATGGCGCTCTGTCACGCCCTCCATGCGCTGCAATAGCAATGTCATATTGTCGTCGGGAGAGCAGTGTTCACCGGCGTAACGTGCGCTAAGCACGCCAGGGGCGCCATCCAGGGCATCTACCATCAAACCGGTGTCGTCGGCGAAGCAGTCATAGCCATAATGGTCTTTGATCCAGTGAGCTTTCTGCAGGGCATTACCCTCTAAGGTGGGGGCGGTCTCGGGTATCTCCTCCTCGCAGCCCAACTCCTTCAAACTGATTATGCGGAGAGAGGCACCGGCTATGCGCCGTGCCTCCTCCAACTTATGAGGATTGTTTGTTGCAAATACTATCTCTTTCATATGACTTTCAAAGTCAAGTTATTAACGTATTTAGTTGCAAATTATTATACTCTCCGACAGTAAAATATGAACAATTTATAGCACAATGTTCACAATTTTTCCGGGGACTACGATAATCTTTCTTGGGGTCTTACCCTCAATCCACTTCTGGGCTTCAGGAGCGGCGAGTGCTATCTTCTCCACCTCCGCTTTGTCGGCATCGGCGGGAATGTCGAGAGTGAAACGGGTCTTACCATTGAAGCTGATGGCATATTTCACAGACGACTCTTTGAGGTATTTCTCATCCCAAGCGGGCCATTGCGCGTCGTTGACGCTATCCTCGTGACCGAGCTTATGCCAGAATTCCTCGGCGATATGCGGCGCGAAGGGGGCGATGACGCGGGTGAAGAGCTCCATAATCTGTGGATTGGCGCTCTTGAGCTGCGACAACTCGTTGAGAGCAATCATAAAGGCTGCCACGGAGGTGTTGAACGAGAAGTTCTCGATATCTCCGGTGACCTTCTTGATAAGTTTATGGATCGACTTAAGCTCGGCTTCTGACGGCTCGGCGGTAGATGACACATCCACGCGGTCCATCATGCTCCATAGCTTCTTGATGAAACGGCTCACGCCGTCAATACCATTGGTATCCCACGGCTTGCTCTGCTGCAATGGGCCGAGGAACATCTCATACAAACGAAGGGTGTCGGCACCGTAGTTTTCCACGATGTCGTCAGGGTTTACCACATTGAACATGGATTTGGACATCTTCTCCACAGCGGCGCCGCAGATATATTTGCCATTCTCAAGGATAAACTCCGCGTTGGCATAATCAGGACGCCATGCACGGAAGCGCTCTGTGTCGAGTTCGTCGTTGCTTACCAAGTTGATATCCACACGGATAGGTGTAACCTGATAATCACCTTTCAGACCTTTACTAACAAAGGTATTGGTGTCTTTAATGCGATATACAAAGCTACTGCGGCCTTGGATCATACCTTGATTCACGAGTTTCTTGAACGGCTCGTCCTCAACCACTACGCCCAGGTCATAGAGGAATTTATTCCAGAAACGGGAATAGATCAAGTGGCCTGTGGCATGCTCTGTACCACCCACATAGAGATCCACATTGCGCCAATATTCATCTTTGGCTTTATCCACGAGGGCTTTATCGTTGTGCGGATCCATATAGCGGAGATAGTATGC
>CAZLJS010000109.1:0-5653 GCA_964559895.1 uncultured Sangeribacter sp. | reverse complement strand
CGTGGGCGTGGGCAAAACCCACCTCATCCAAGCTATCGGCAACAGCATCAAAGAGCGCATACCCAGCGCTCGTGTCCTTTATGTCTCTCTCCGAAGTTTCCAGAACCAGCTCTCCACTGCCACCATCTCAGGCAAGGTACCAGACTTTATCAACTACTATCAGAGCATCGACGTGCTGCTTATCGACGACCTTCAGGAGTTGGCCGGTAAGAAGGGTACCATCGACGCCCTCTTCCCTATCTTCAACCACCTACACCAGAGTGGCAAGAAGCTTATCTTCACTTGCGACCGACCACCGGTAAACCTCGAGGGTATCACCGACCGCCTTATTGACCGCTTCAAATGGGGCTCTACAGAGCCGCTGCCAAAGCCCGACCTGGCGTTGCGCAAGAAGATACTGCAGAGCAAAGCCGCCGCGGCAGGACTCGACTTCCCCCAGGATGTAATCGACGTCATCGCCGAGCAGGTGGATGGCTCCGTGCGTGAGCTCGAAGGGGTAGTGGCAGGTATCATCAACCGCGCGATCTTCCTCTCGGCACCTATCACCAAGACATTGGCGATGGAGGTGATGCGCAACACTGTCAAGACACCTACCAAGACCCTCAACTTCGATATGATCGTGGAGACCACTGCCGAATGTTTCAAGATCAATCCTGACGTCATCTTCTCCAAGAATCGTGTGCGCGACATAGCAGACGCACGTCAAGTGATAATGTATCTTGCCCACAAACATCTGGCATTGTCGCTGACAGCAATCGGTACCAAGTTGAACCGTTTACATTCCACAGTACTGCATGGCATCAAAGCCGTTGAGGATCGCCTACCCATGGAACACAGCCTCTCTGAAGCCGTGGAATGGATCGAGACGGAACTAAAGAAATAACGAAGCCGTAGCCGGTTTCAATCTCCATAGCAAGCACGGCATTGAGTCGTGCTTGTGTCGCTTAATAATAGAATCATCCTTAGAAAATGATACAATGGACAACAACCCTCTAAATATCTTCTCATCGCTGAAAGGTGGAGCCTCCAGACTGCGAGCCAACGGCGACGATGGTATGGCGTTTTCTTTCATGCTCTATGGCGTTAAGGAGAAAGCGTGTGTCAAGATAGTAAGGCACACCGGTGAGCCACTCGCTGCGGAGAAGTGCAAACCAGCCAATATCTATCAGCAACGGGCGCTCAATCTCTATGCCAACGTGTCGGGCGATGCACTCGCCTTTGACCTTCAATGGGGCGTGGAAGCTACCGATTCTGCCGACCCGGCCGCGGTGAACCTCGCCGACCATTGGCAGCTGATGATAGCACTGCTAAAATGCGACAATCTGGTCAACGCCGCTATGCAGCCGCTCGCTGTGAAGGATGAGATATGCAACTTGGCGCTAGTTGTCACAGACGCCACCACGAAACTGTTGCAATGCGAGATAGTGGCGGAGGTGGCAGATAAGGCTTATCATAATCCATTGTTTCTATCAGATAGCTATATCCTTTGTGACGATGCCATATATCCAGTCAACATAGTAGGGGAGAACTTCTTTCAGCTCCACATCTTCCACACCACCTTATCCAAGGATTACGTGGAGCCCTACCTCTCTATATTCTTCACCTATGCGGAGAATATCAAGTTGCGCTATAAGAACTACAGCTGTAAGCGCCATAGCGACAGCCATAGCCCCACACCTGTCATATTCTTTGAGAAGGTGGATGAGGATCAATCGCTATATATGCGTGTGATGAACCGCTTCGGCAAGTTGCCGGTAAACTTTACCGAGGACTTTAACCTCACCAGCGCCGTCTCTATCGACGACGAAACGCGTTGCGTCAATGTCTATCCGTTGGCTTATGCTCCGATACAGGATGATGTCAAACTGCTAAGCCACACCCTCTCCGCTGCCGCGCCCACTAAGGAGGACCGTAAGATGATTTTTCAAGATGACTCCTTCTTCATCGTGCCCCAGCGTGTGGCGGGCAATTTCCTGTTGATGCATCTCACGCCATTGCTGTCGCGTTTCACTTTGGCAGGGCTGGAGAATATCAAGCAGTATAAGGTGCATCCGATAAAGCCGAAGGTAAGCGTGCGACTCAGCTCCGGCATCGACTTCTTTGAGGGTGATATCACCGTCAATATCGGCGATGACACTTATACCCTGAAGGATATCCTTAACCAATATCACCGCGACAACTATATCACCCTCAAGGATGGGGAGCGCGGTATCGTGGATGCCGGATATATTAAGCGGTTGGAGCGAATATTTCGTCCGGTCAAGGGTAGCGACAAGGTGAAAGTATCCTTCTTTGACCTGCCCGAGGTGGAGGAACTGCTCGAGCAACGTGTGGAGGGTGAAGCGTTCACCCACCAACGCGAAGTATATGAGGGGTTCAATAATCTAGGCAATCAGACGCTTACCCTGCCAAAGGTCAATGCTACGCTCCGCGACTATCAAGTGGAGGGGGTGAAATGGATGCGCTATCTCCACGATGTCAACCTGGGAGGCTGCCTCGCCGACGATATGGGCCTTGGTAAGACGCTGCAAACCATCATGCTGCTGCTCACCATTTACCCCTTATGCAAGAAGCCGTCGCTGATAGTGATGCCCAAGAGCCTTATCTTCAACTGGAAGTCGGAGATAGAGAAGTTTGCCCCGAAGCTTAAATATAGCATCTATTACGGCAGTAACCGCGACCTCAAGAGTGCGATGAAGGCTCAAGTGATACTCACATCCTACGCCACAGTACGCAACGATGTGGAGCAGCTCATGAACAAGGAGTTTGAGTATCTGATACTCGATGAATCTCAATATATCAAAAATGTCTCGGCACAGATAAGCCGTTCGGTGAAGTTGCTCAAAGCAAACCATCGGTTGGCGCTCAGCGGCACACCTATCGAGAATAATCTCACGGAGCTATATTCACTATTCTCCTTCCTTAATCCCGCCATGTTTGGCAGCATAGAGGAGTTCAATGCCCGCTACGCCATACCTATCCAGAAAGAGGGTAACGAGGAGGTGACGCTGTCGCTACGCAAAAAGATATTCCCCTTCATGCTACGTCGATTGAAGGAGGATGTGCTGACACAGCTTCCAGAGCGCGTGGAACAGCGTTGCTACGTGGAGATGAGCCCGGAGCAAGCCCGTTTCTATGAGGAGCGTCGTAGCTATTACAAAGAGCATATAGAGCAGTCTATAGCCACGCAAGGCTTGGAGAAATCGCAATTGGAGATATTCAAAGCGCTCACAGAGTTGCGCCGCATAGCCTCCGTGCCCGAGAGCCTCAGCTCCGACACCATAGCCTCGCCAAAGATTGATATGCTTATGGAGAATCTGCTGCAAGCCGTGGCCAATGACCATAAAGTGGTGGTGTTCTTCAACTATATAGCCGGCATAGAGATAGTGGGTGAGGCGTTGGAAAAGGAGGGTATCCGCTACGCAACCATGACCGGAGCCACCAATAACCGCGAGAAGGTGGTGACGGAGTTCCAGACCGATACAGAGTGCAAGGTGCTGTTGATGACGCTAAAGACGGGTGGCGTGGGATTGAACCTTACCGCTGCCGACACGGTGTATATCTTCGAGCCGTGGTGGAACAAGTCGGCGGAGAACCAAGCCATCAGCCGTCTCCATCGCATTGGACAACACAACACCGTGTTTGCATACTCAATCATCACACTCGGTACCATTGAGGAGAAGATAGCGAAGCTGCAAGATGTGAAGCAGCAACTCTTTGATTCCCTCATTGGCAGCGACTCCACCGTGGCTAAACAGCTATCGGAGGAGGATATCACTTACATACTTAGTTAAACGTTAACTCTCATTGCCTCATGTCTAATAATTTGATAGAGAATAAACTTCTCGTATTCACCGCCTCCGATATAGAAAATATAGCCGAAGTGAAGCTAACGCTGGAAAGAAACTCCAAGGCTGATTTGACGCCATTTGTGAGGTCATTGAACTCTATGATGCGGTTTAATGGATGGCGCTGCGATGAAACGGTGGCCGCGGAATATTCCAACGCCTTGCATGAGCTGGCGAGTAAAAGTTACACCGCTTCCTCGAAATGTTGCCACGAAGCATTATCTTTAATATTCGCCGGTAGGAAAAATATGGATATGATGCTGAGTCATATCCCCGAGGCGATAACGGGGTTGGTCAAATATCTGCTCAACGAAGACTTAGTCATGCTCAGTCATCTGCCACAAGAGTTCGCTTCTATGTTTATACGCAAAGAGCGATTCATGCGCAAAGAGTATGAGATAGATGAAATGTATAAAGACTATGCGGGATTCTTTAAATTTTACAATAATGAGTCTTATGGCCGACGTTCCGAATATGTGTCAGTGATGATTAATCCACAGGTGCAACATCTGCTGATTCTACTGTTTGTGGATCCTAAAGAGTATCAGTTTGGAGCGCCTACTCAGGAAGCGCCACAGTCGCAACATACCTTTAACGCGGAGGGATCCTTGCGCAATGAATGGCAACAGATGCAGTGGCTGGTAAAGAATGGCAAGATAAATGTCATGGATAGGACATCGCAATATGTCTTGAAAAATAACTATATCTCCACATTCGCGAAGAATGCAGATACCACGGAGTTCTATACCGATAAGAAATTGGACTTGTCGGTGCGTCGTATCCGTTCCAAGATGCTTGTTAATATCTTTGCCACATTGATTAAAAACAATGTGGAGGAGTATGTCGATAATCTCATAAAGGTTGTGCGTGAGGTGGTCAATATCGAGACAATGCACAAGACGCTGCTCTTGCCACAATTCTCAAGTCGTAGCTTGTTTTATCTCTATTTGACGCCATTCACGACGAGAGTGCTGGAGTTTATCCTTAACAATTGTAGAGATAAGGGGTGGTATGACGTGAAAGATATAGTATCAAATATCTTGCTGAATCCATTGTTTAATTTTGATGTGAGGGATCTCAAAAAAAGAGTCGAACTAACCTACTATCTTAGCAATACATGGAATGGCGAGAAAGTATTTTGTGAAAATTCGGAGCAAGAGGTGATCTATCCTGTAGTGCAAGGTCTGATTTTCATGTTGGCGTCAGTGGGTATTGTGGAGATAGCCTACGATGATGTGGATAAGACGATGGCGAGTTGCTACTCGGGTTTGCGCGCTTTCCGGCTCACCTCACTGGGCAGGTATGAGCTGGGCATGGAGAATGACTACAAGCGGGAAAGCGGTGTCGTTGACGACGGCATCGAACTGGAGGATAATATTCTCTTGATAAAGGTTAAAAACGAGCATGTGCCGGGTATAGGATTTATCAAGAGTATCTCTGTGCCGGCCACCACTATGCGTTACCGTGTCACCTTCAAGACCTTCCTTAAAGAGTGTAAGAACGCTAAAGACGCCATGTCCAACGTTGCCATATTTCGCAGTATTATCAAGGGAGAAATGCCACAAATATGGTCTGATTTCCTTGCTGAGATAGAGCGCAAATGCGTGCCGATGAAGCTCCTCAATTCCCGCAATTATTTCATCTATGAGGTGCCTGCCGACAATAAGGAGCTGCTGAAGATATTCGTCACCGACAGCACCCTGCTCTCACTTTGCCACCGTGCCACCGGCAACCTGATACTCGTTAAGGTGGATGACCTTCCCAAGTTAAAGTCGATACTCTTGGACTACGGATATAGCTTGTAA
>CAZLJS010000108.1:0-5685 GCA_964559895.1 uncultured Sangeribacter sp. | reverse complement strand
CAGAAGAAGAGCGTCAAATTCCGTAAGGAGAAACGTGAGGAGATGCACAACCGCGAGATGGAGAACCGTCGTCGCGAGGAGGCTGAGAGCACAGTGCTCAAGCTTACCGAGTTTGTGACTGCCAACGACCTCGCCAACATGATGGACGTGCCGGTCAACAATGTCATCGCCACCTGTATGAACCTTGGTGTGATGGTGTCTATCAACCAGCGTCTCGACGCCGAGACCATCAACATCGTGGCTGAGGAGTTTGGCTTCACCACCGAATATGTGAGCGCCGACGTCTCTGAGGCTATCGCCACTGAGGAGGATAAAGAGGAGGATTTGGTATCTCGTCCGCCGATCGTGACTGTGATGGGCCACGTTGACCACGGTAAGACCTCATTGCTCGACTATATCCGCAACGCCAACGTTATCGCTGGTGAGGCAGGTGGTATCACCCAGCACATTGGTGCTTACAACGTTAAGCTGGAGGATGGTCGCCACATCACCTTCCTCGACACCCCCGGTCACGAGGCATTTACCGCTATGCGTGCCCGTGGTGCCAAGGTTACCGACTTAGCCATCATCATTGTGGCTGCCGACGACGACGTGATGCCCCAAACAAAAGAGGCTATCAACCACGCTGCAGCGGCCGGTGTGCCTATCGTATTTGCTATCAACAAGATAGATAAGCCTACTGCTAATCCCGACAAGATCAAGGAGCAGCTCGCTGCCCTCAACTACCTTGTAGAGGATTGGGGTGGTAAATATCAATCACAAGATATCTCAGCCAAGAAGGGTATCGGTGTTAACGAGTTGATGGAGAAAGTGCTTTTGGAGGCAGAGATGCTCGACCTGAAGGCTAACCCCAACCGCAACGCCATCGGTTCCGTCATCGAGTCATCACTCGACAAAGGCCGCGGATATGTGGCTACCGTGCTTGTGCAGAACGGCACCTTGCACGTGGGCGACGTCATCCTCGCCGGTACTAACTACGGTAAGATCCGCGCAATGTTCAACGAGCGTAACCAACGCGTCACCGAAGCCGGCCCCGCCACACCGGTGCTTGTGCTCGGTATGAACGGCGCTCCCACCGCTGGCGATACCTTCAACGTGATGAACACCGAGCAGGAGGCGCGCGAGATTGCCGGCAAACGCGAGCAATTGCAACGCGAACAGAAACAACGCACCAAGAAGCTCCCCGGCCTCGACGACCTCGGTCGTTTGCGTGCCCGCGGCGACTTCCACGAGCTTAACCTCGTTGTCAAAGGTGACGTGGACGGTTCTGTTGAGGCATTGTCCGACTCTCTCATCAAGCTCTCCACCGAGGAGGTGCAGGTCAACGTGCTCCACAAAGGCGTGGGCGCCATCTCAGAGAGCGATGTCACCTTGGCAGCCGCCTCAGACGCTATCATCATCGGCTTCAACGTGCGCCCCTCTGGCGCTGCACGTCGCGAGGCAGAGAAGGATGGCGTGGAGATACGTCTCTACTCGATCATCTACAAGGCCATCGAGGAGGTCAAAGACGCTATGGAGGGTATGCTCTCCCCCGAGATTCGCGAGGAGATCACCGGTACTGCCGAAGTACTTCAGACATACCATATCTCCAAAGTGGGCACCATCGCCGGTGGTATCGTGCGTGACGGCCGCATCAAACGCACCTGCAAAGTGCGCGTGATACGCGACGGCATCGTCATCTACACCGGTGAGCTAGGCTCTTTGAAACGCTTCAAAGACGACGTCAAGGATGTGGTCGCAGGATTTGAGTGCGGTCTCTCCATCGCCGGATACAACGATATCCGCGAAGGCGATATGATAGAAGGCTTCGAGGAGATTGAAGTTAAGAAAACACTTTAAATAGAATACCAAGGATGTCCTATGTGATAATCAACATGGGGTCTAACCTCGGCAACAAACGCTTAAACCTGAGCCGCGCGATGAGACGTGTGGCTCAGGTTTTTGGCGATTTTGAGCTCTCTCATGTAGTGGAGTCAAAGCCGTGGGGCTATGAGTCGGCCAACCCCTATCTCAACGTATGCATGATGTTTCAGACAGACCTCGACCCCGAGGCGGTGCTGAAGCAACTGCGTGATATAGAACATGAAATATCTCCGGCATCGCATCGCAACGACGATGGCTCCTATGCCGACCGCATCATAGATATAGATATAGTGGCTATCGACGACCTGGTGTATAGCTCCCCCACGCTGGAGGTGCCGCACCCACGACTGGCGCAACGCCGTTTCTTCCTCGAGCCCCTCGCCGAGATAGCCCCCGGATGGCGCCACCCCGTCACTCACCTCTCTGCCCACGAGATGCTGCGCGACCTCAAAGAGGAGGAATAGCGCTGCTCTCACATGATGATTTTGAGGAGATACCACCCCTCGCAAATATAGATTAAGGATAATACTTTCACGATATACCAGCATCCATGAGAATCTTTTTTGTAGCGTTGATAAGTGCGCTGATGCTCACCGGCTGTGTCGAGGATTATGGCTATGATCCGCAGATGCAGGAGCTCCTCAGCACCATAGATAGCGAAATCGCCAATACCGCGCAGCGCGATACCGCCAAGATGCAGCGTCTCGACTCCATCAAACAGGTGCGCGCGGCGTTGCCTGCCGACGATTATACCTCACGATATGATATCAACCACCGCCTCTTCACCGAATACGCCTCCTATATCTGCGACTCGGCACTGCATTACGCCAACCGCAATATAGAGTTGGCGGCTCTCATGGGACGCCGCGACCTCAAAGCCCTCTCCATCCTGGAGAAACTGGGCGTCATGGCGCGTGCCGGACTATTCAAGGAGACCATGGAGACGCTCGACACCCTTAAGGTGGCGGATATACCTGATGCACAACGCTATAAGTATTACTCCTTCATGAAGGATATCAACCAGTTCCTCTATGAGTATGCCGCGGATAGCGAGTATGGCGAGCGCTATGCCACCCTCTCGGAGCTATACAACGACTCCATCATGCACTCCACCGGTGCCGACCCCTTTGAATATGTCTATCAGCGTGGCTCCTATCTGATTCAGGATGAGAAGTTTAAGGACGCCGAGAGCTACCTCCACAGCCATCTCGACAAGGTGGCTATGGGCACACGCGAATATAGCGTATTAGCTTCGATATTGGCATTTGCCTATCAGAAGGATGGCAATAAGCCGCTGCGTATGCGCTATATGGCGCTCAGCGCCCTGTCGGATATGCGTGCCGACGTCAAAGAGAATATGGCTATACGAAGCCTCGCTGAAATCCTATATGAGCATGGCGACGTGGACCGTGCCAACAGATACCTCAAGCAGAGCATCGCCGACGCCAACTTCTTCTCCGCTCGTCTGCGCAACAATCAGTCCTCCAAGCTGTTGCCTATCGTCGATGAGTCCTACGATGCCATGCAGAAGCGTATGCAGGGCACCCTCAAGATGTATATCCTCGCCATCAGCATCCTCGCCATAGGCCTCGTGGTGGCGATGCTGGTCATCTTCCGTCAGTTCAAATCGGTGTCGTCGAGCCATAAGAAGGTCACCGCGGCGCGCAACGAATTAGCTGCCGTCAACCAAGAGCTGTCCAACATCAACCATGAGTTGGAGCGCACCAATAGCCACCTCACCGAGTCAAACATCATCAAGGAGGAGTATGTGGTGCAATTCATGGGGCTCTGTTCCACCTATATCTTCACGCTGGAGCAGTACCGCAAATCCCTGCGCAAGCTGGCTGTGGGCGGTAAGACAGGGGAGCTGAAACATGCTCTCGAGGACTCCGACACCATCACCGCCCTGCTCAAGGAGTTTTATGCCAAATTCGACACCGCGTTTCTCAACATCTTCCCCGCCTTCATAGAGCAATTCAACAGCCTTCTCCCCGCCGAGGAGCAGATAGAAATCAAAGGTGACGACAAGCTCAACACCGAGCTCCGCATCTTCGCCCTGATACGTCTGGGCATCACCGACAGTGCCAAGATAGCGAAGTTCCTGCGCTGCTCCGTCACCACCATCTACACCTACCGATCCAAGATGAAAAACAAGTCGCTATATCGCAACGATTTCGACGCCCAAGTGATGAAGATTACCCCCTATAATAGCTAGCAGCGGGGGCCGCAACACGCTTTTTTGCCTTTATTTAGTTTAGTTTTATGGATGGTTTGACATGCGCTAATGCGCTGATGCATAGCTGTCTATGGTTTTAATATGTCTAGATATTTCTTTGATGCGCCTCTAATAAAAGTATATATTATATAAATTTGTTGAAACAAAACCAACCAGGAAAAATTACAACAAAAAACTAAAATATAACCTACAAATTTCAATCTTAACATGAGTAAACAACTCTTCCCAAAGCAGACGCTCAGGCGTATCTATGCTTTACTGAGCTTGACCATACTGACGGTGGTTGGTATGGCGGCGCAGCAGCTGACCGTTCAAGGTACTGTAGAGTACAGCAACGGCGAGCCCATCATCGGAGCGAGTGTTGTGGTGAAAGGTACCACTACCGGCACTCAGACCGACATCGACGGGCATTATCAACTTAGTAAAGTGCCCACCGACGGCGTTTTGGTCTTCTCTTACATCGGTTGCTCCGACGTGGAACAACCCGTAAGTGGCCGCACAGAAATTAATGTAGTAATGGAGGAAACGCAACAGGCCCTCGACGAGGTCGTTGTGGTCGGCTACGGTTCCTTAAGCCGTAGAGAAATCTCCAGCAGTATCGTACAAGTGGATCGCAGCGACTTCCAGCAGGGAGCCATGAACAATGTCATGGAGCTCGTCTCCGGCAAGGTCCCCGGTCTCAACGTCAGCTCCACCGCCGCTGCCGACCCTAACGGTAGCTCCGACCTTCAGATTCGTGGCGCCACATCCATCTCCGCCTCCAATGGCCCGCTTATCGTCATCGACGGCATCGCCGGTGGTGATATCCGCACATTGGCGCCCCAGGACATCGAGTCGGTGACTGTATTGAAGGATGCCGCCTCTGCCGCTATCTATGGTACCCGCGGTGCCAACGGCGTTATCCTCATCACCACACGCAAAGGTGCCGGTGAGGTAGGACAGCCCATCGTCACCTACGATAGCTATGCAGCGATGAACATCGCCAAAGGTAAGCCATCAGTCCTCTCAGCCGACGAATGGCGTCGCTCACGCCGTGGCAACGACTATGGTTACTCCACCGACTGGTACGACGAGATCACCCGCGACGTAGCCTATGATATCAACCAGCATATCGCCATCAATGGTAACACCAACCATGGCTACTACAACGCCTCCTTAAACTATAAGAAAGCCAACGGTCTTGACCTGGTAAGCAAACGTGAAGAATATGGCGCACGTGCCGCCATCCAACAGCTCTTCCTCAACGGCCATTTCCAATTAGGCGCCACCGTCAACGCCCGCAAAGTCAAAGAGGACTGGGGCGACTCCGGCATGTTTGACACCGCTCTTGGCATGAACCCCACCATGCCCGTGTACAACGAAGATGGCACCTATTATCAGCCCACCTCCCCGACAGATGCCCGCAACCCCGTTTCCGAGCTATTGCTCAATACCAGCCAGGGCAGCAGAAACTATATCCTCGGTAGCGTAGATGCTAAATACAACATCTGGAAAAACGATTACCACACCCTCAACACCACCCTCTCTTACTCCTATGACTACAACGACTTGAAGAGCGACTACTACACCCCCTCCACCTCCGGTGA
>CAZLJS010000107.1:0-5733 GCA_964559895.1 uncultured Sangeribacter sp. | reverse complement strand
AACATGGTAAAGCTCACAAATTTAACATTATGCTGCATCTTGTCGGCATTATTCCTTAGCCTCTGTGGTGTTGCTACCGCACAGGCGCAAGGTGTGACCAAGAAGTTTACTCCACAGGAGGCTTCCGTGATCCATAGCCGCGAGGTGAAACAGCATCGAGGCGCAACACTACCTGTCATGACGACTAAAGAGAAACCGCTTGCCGCATGGACACAGCGTAAGCCCTTTAGCGATTCGCTCAAGGCGGCTAGCCGCAATAGCCGTGGCATCACCGCGGCTGACGGCTCCAAAATCTTTGGCTGTATGATCTACAACTCTACATGGACCGACGATAACCAGCCGGCCGGTATCTACTCCTTCGGCATCGGCGATGGCAATAGTCTCGCTGAGGTGGCTGTCGGTGACGATTATATCGCCAATGGTGGCGGTGTCTTCGCCAACGGCAAATTCTACGCCATCAGCTATATGTCGTTTATGGGATACATCATCGCCGACCTAGACGTGATAGATTTCGACACCTGGACACTCGAGGAATCCATCCCCGTGGATATGGGGTGTGTGGCACGCGATATGACCTACGACCCCACTACGGGCAATGTCTATGGCTGCTTCTTCAACGATGACGCCGATGGCTGGGTATTTGGCCGCTTGGACCTTAACACTCACGAGCGCACATTTATCAAGGACCTGGACGTGGTGTTTGTGGTTATCGCCGCAAATGCCGACGGTGAGGTCTATGGCATCGACCTCTACGGCGACCTATATAAATTTGATAAAAGCAATGGCAATACTACCAAGATAGGCAACACCGGACGCAGTCCCGCCTACTCCGCATCAGGCTGCTTTGACCTGCGCACAGGTAAACTTTATTGGGAGTGCCTGGAGACAGATGCCGTGGCACGCATCTTTGAGGTCAACACCACTGATGCCAGCGTCACCCTAAGCACCATCCTCCCCAACTCCTCCGAGCTGGTATCTATGTTTATCCCCGTTCCGGAGGCTGACGACGCCGCCCCCGCTGCCGTTGCCGACCTTACCCCCAACTTCGAGAAGGACGCGCTCAGCGGTAACGTCACCTTCACCCTCCCCACCACCACTTATGCCGGAGTAGCTATCACCGGTTCGCTCAACTATACCTTAACCATCAACGAGGAGGTATATGCCACCGGCACAGCGGCTTGTGGCGAGGCGGTGACCATACCCGTCACCATGGAGAATGCCGGTGAATATCGCTTCGCCGTGTATAGCACCAACAGTGTGGGGGATAGCCCCATCACCAAAGTGACATACTGGGTAGGATATGATATGCCCTCAGCTGTCTCCAACCTCAAACTCGTCAAAAATAACAACGACGGGGAGATGCAAATTTCATGGGACGCCGTTTCCTCCACCGTGCACGGAGGATATATCAATCCCGCCGAGATAACCTACAACGTAGTTAGATATCCCGATGAGAAGACCGTCGCCACCAACTATACAGGCACTACTATCACCGACCAGGTAGATGTGACCGGCGATTTGACCACTTACAGCTACGGCGTGACCGTCAACAACGGCTATATGAAGAGCCTCGTAGCTTATACCAACGCCATCTCCGTGGGCCTCACCCCGTTGCCCTTCTACGAGCCCTTTGAGGAGAATGGCATCGACCTATTCTACGTAGTAGATGCCAACAACGACGGCTATACCTGGACCTACGACCCCACATGGGAGTCGGCACGTATCCGCTATAGCTCCGCCAACGACTATAACACACCGCAGGATGACTGGCTATTTGCCCCGATGATGCACCTCGAGAGCGGACGCCTCTATGAGTTCTCGCTCAATGCCCGTTGCTACATGAGCTCAGAGCAGGAACGTTTTGAGGTGAAACTCGGCAAGGCGCAGAGCGTGGAGAGCATGACGCAGCAGGTGATACCTGTCACCGTCGTTGCCAACGAGCTGAAAGAGAACCATAAGAAATTTATCAACGTGGAGGAGAGTGGCAACTATAGCTTCGGCATCCATGGCTGTTCCCTAGCTGATAAGATGTATCTATATATCGACGACGTGACCGTGAAAGAGGGCCCGTTGTTGGGCACCCCCAACGCCGTGACGGGTCTTACTGCTACAGCCGCTGCGGAAGGCGCTTATCAGGCCACCATCACCTTCACCACACCGAAGACTACCGTTGACGACAACGCTTTGAAGTCCATTACCGAGGTGCGCATCTATCGCGACGGCACCCTTATCAAGACATACAATAATCCTAATGTCGGCTCCAAACTCACCTACGTGGATGAGGGGGCGCATCAGGGCAATAATACCTATACCGTCATCGCTACCAATAGCATCGGCGACGGCTTCGAGACAGCAGTCACCGTATTTGTCGGCTACGATATCCCCGGTGTGGTATCCAACGTGCACGCTGTGGATAACGACGGCACCGTCACCATCACTTGGGAGGCACCTACCTATGGCGCCAATGGCGGGTATATAGACCCCGAGAAGCTGACATACTACGTGATACGTGCCAACGATGAGACGACGGTGGCGCGCAGCACAAGCCAGCTCTCCGCTACAGATGTTAATCCACCGTTGGGCGGTTACCAGCAGGAGTTCTTCGCTTACTACGTCTATGCCAGCTCGGCAGCAGGTGTCGGGGATGGCGTATTGTCGAATATCGTCCCCGTGGGAGAGCCCTTCGCCATGCCGTTTAAGGAGTCCTTCCCCAACGTCAATCTTCAGAATGATCCATGGGATGTGGAGGCACCCGAGTCCAGCGAAGGCCTATGGAAATTAGTCGCAGAGGGTGAAACACCATCAGCACTGCCTCAAGACAACGATGGCGGTATGGTGACATTCGTTCCCTCCAATGAGGGTGACTCTGCCACACTCTATTCCGGCAAAATCGACTTCACCAACGCCAACAACCCCGTTCTTGAATTCTACTACTATTATGCTCCTGATTGCCTGGACTATATGACCGTATATCTCTCGGCAGATGGTGGTGAGTTTGAGAGTGTAGGCTCTATTAGCTATCGCACTCTCGACGGTGACGCAGGATGGCGCAAGATGAGCATTGAGTTGGCTAAATACGCCTCTGCCAAGTATATACAGATAGCATTTGAGGCTAAGTCCTATGATGCCGGCTATAACCTCCACCTGGATAATATCCGCATCAAGAATCTGCTGGACTACAACCTCTCTGTGGAGAGCTTCACCACCCCGTCTAAGAGCAAAGTGGGCGCTACGTTTAAGGCAAACGTGGAGGTGGTCAACAGCGGCATCGTCCCCGCCACGAGCTACACCGTGGACCTATATCTCAACGGAGCCCTGCTGGAGAGCAAAGAGGGTAGTCGTCTGATGCAGGAGGAGAGCGCTGTCTATACCTTCGAGGTGTCGCCTACCGTACATTTCGGCAAAGAGGCTGAGCTATACGCCGTGATTAACTGGAGCCGCGACGAGGATACCACCGACAACACCTCAGAGCGCCGCATCGTCACCATCACACAGCCCAACTATCCTGCCGTGGATGACCTGGAGGCCGTGGCTGATGACCTCGACGTGACACTGACATGGGATGAACCCTCGTTTGACAATGCTGATGGCAAACCGGTCACCGACGGCGCCGAGAGCTATAAGGCGTTCGCTATCTCACAGATAGGGGATTGGACGCTGGTAGATGGCGATAAGTCAGAGACTTATAAGATCGGTAGCGGCAACAACACCCTCACCTACGACAATGCCGGTAAGCCGATGGCGTACATGGTATTCAACCCCACCAAGGCAGGAATCCTCATGGACGACAGCCATGCCGAGAACCAGATATGGATGCCACATAGCGGTAGCCAGATGTTTGCCTGCTTCGCCTCCACAGATGCCGCCAACGACGATTGGCTCATCTCACCGGAGCTCCCCGCCGAGGCGCAAGAGATATCCTTCTTCGTGAAATCTGTCTTCTCAGACTATCCAGAGAGCTATGAGGTGCTTTACTCCACCACAGACTGCGAAACATCAGACTTCATCAAGATTGGTGGTACTCGCACCGCCCCGAGCGACTGGACCGAGGTGAAGGTCGTTCTCCCCGCAGGTGCTACCTATTTCGCCATCCATTGCGTTTCCAACGACCAATTTGTCTTTGCCGTGGATGATATCAAATATCTCCCCGCGTCTGCCGTGGCTGAGGAGCTGTCGCTGATAGGCTACAACCTCTACGCCAACAATGTGAAGGTCAACGACGAGCCCATCGAGGAGCTATCCTACGTGCACCATTTGGCGGAGCAGACCATGACAGAATACTATGTCACAGTGGTTTACGACAAGGGTGAATCGGCGATGTCTAACGTGGTAACCGTCTATCCGTCAAGCGTTAACGCTGTCGTTAGCGGCAAAGCATACATCTATGGCGGTAATAAAACCATCATCGTGGATAATGCCACCGGAGACTCTGTGAATATCTTCACCCTCGACGGCCATATCGTGGCTGGCGCGAGACTATCCTCTGATCATCAAACCTTTGCAGTGCCTACAAGCGGCGTTTACGTGGTAATCGTCGATAAAAAGGCGTATAAGGTTATAGTTAAATAGTTGGTTATTTTTGAAAGGATGATTCCGGCATAGGTGCCGGAATCATCTCTTATCCTAACGTAAAATCTAAAATACACATATATGAAATCGAACCTTACATTACTGACAATTGCAGCGGTGCTCCTCCCATTGGGCGCGGTAGCTGTGACGCAAAGTGAGGCAACCTCTCGAAATATAGAGGCTGCCCCTAAGTATGAAACGACTAAGGGTGAATGTGGCGCTGTGAAGAACCTTTCCGCCACGGTGTCAAAACCCGACGATGAGGGTAAGGCAAATGTGACCCTTCATTTCACAACCCCCACCACCTATTACGAGAACTATGAAGAGAAGGAGGGCCTCGATGAGATAGACTATATCGAGATCTCCCAACGCAATGATGACTGGGATTACGACGTGATACAGACCATCCAGAACCCCGCAGTAGGTGTGGATATGGATGTGGATTTAGGTACCTTCAGTAGCGGTACGGTGCCATTCCGCATCACCGCCTATAACTCCGCGTCTGATCCTGACTATAACTACAACGGCAGAGACTATATTTACGTCTATGTCGGCTACGACACCCCCGAGCAGGTCGATAACTTGAAGATTGTCAATAATTATCCCGAGGTAAATGTCTCATGGTCAGCACCTACCAGGGGCGCTAACAACGGATATATCGACCTGGACAACGTCACATATAAGGTGGTGCGCTACATAGGCAGCGAGGCTACTACCGTGGCTGAGGCGCAAGAGGCTACCTCTTTCAGCGAGACACTCACCCTCGACAAAGCCAGCGAGGTGAAATATGAGGTCACCCCGATATGTGAAGCCGGTGAGGGATACTCCAATGTCACAGAGACTATCGTGACAGGTCCCGCCTGTGCGTTGCCTTTCTACGAGAGCTTCCCGCAGGGATCACCTTCCAACCTTTGGAGCAGCTATGCCTCATCATATTATATCACTGTTGATTGCTACATAAGCACTTACGGCGGTAAATATACCCCGTTTGGTGAGTATATGGAGAATGGCTACGATGAGGACTATGGCGCTGTATGCTTCTCCGGCAGCTCCAGTTCATGGGCCGATGAGCAGCAATGCTACGCCTCATATACCTCATCTACTATCTCCTTGGAGGGGGCTGAGAATCCCGCTATCTCCTTCTATAATTACCGCATAGTACGC
>CAZLJS010000106.1:0-5757 GCA_964559895.1 uncultured Sangeribacter sp. | reverse complement strand
GGACCCCAACATTAAAAGTGTTGTGCTCTACCAGCTGAGCTAGCGAATCATCCTTTGGCGTTTCTGACTTTTCCAAACTCTTTTGGAGAAGTGTTTTTCAGAATTGCGATGCAAAATTACTGCTTTTTTCCATATCTACCAAATGTTTTGGCAATTATTTTCGCAGATTTTTTCACATTTGATGCTACTGTCTTAATCCTCAAATGGTTAACGTAGCATTTTTAACATATGTGAATTAGCGCTCGTTCCTCTCCAGGTACTCATTCATCGCCTGATTGACGATATCGCGTAGCGACATGTTCTTATCTATGGCGAGATATTTCATGCGTGTATGGATGCTTTTGTCGATGACAAAGTTGCAATGCACGGCCGCTTCGCGCTTCTTAGGCTCCTCCTCGGCAGGTGCCTCCTCGGCTCTCTTGCGAGGTGCCGCTTCTGTTTTCTTTGGCGCGGGTGTAGTCGATGACAACAGACCGTTTAATCCACCCTTCATACTGTCTTTTAAAGAATTTGCTTTTCCCATAGTTCGGTTATTTAAGTTTTAACACCTCTTTAGCTAATGCGAGATAGTCCTGCGCGCCATAGGCACGAGGGTTGTATTCAAAGATATTCTTGCCGTGGATAGGAGCCTCGGCGAGTGCCACGTTGTCGCGGATATAGGTCTTGAACACCTTATCACAGAAGGACTCTTTGATAAGCTCCGATACGCTCTTGTTGAGCGTCTTTCTGCGGTCGAATTGTGTGATGACGATGCCACCAATCTGCAATGTGGGGTTAAGGCGCTCCTGCACTATCTGTATCACGTTCATCAGCTTCGCCATACCTCTCATAGCGAGGAACTGAGCCTGCACGGGGATAATAAGGAAGTCGGCTGCGGTGAGAGCGTTGAGCGTCAACAATCCCAACGATGGCGGGCAGTCGATGATGATATAGTCGAATTTATGGTCGGCGGTAGCCTTGGCGATAAGACCTTTGAGAATCATCTCGCGTCCAGGCTCGTTGATAAGCTCCGACTCGGCTGCGGATAGGTCCAGACAGGAGGGCACCAAGGTGATGCCGCTTGTAGTCTCGATGAGTGGCATGGGATATTCCCCCTTCATCGCACCATAGATAGTCTCCGGCTCTTCGATAGAGACACCCATAGATTCAGTGAGGTTGGCTTGGCCATCGAGGTCGATGAGTAGGACTTTCTTCTTGAGTTGTTGCAGGGCGGCGGCAATGTTTTGCGATGAGCAGCTCTTGCCCACACCACCCTTGTGGTTTAGTATTGCGATTATTTTAGTCATACGGTTATGCAATTCGTTTCTATGGTGCAAAGGTAATAATTAATTCTAGTAATAGCTAGAATTAGTACATTAGTATTTCATATTATTTCCATTAGTATCTGATCCGCCGCAGATTAATAGTATAGTTTTTAAGGTGGGCGTGAGGTTACTGTTGTATCTGGAATGCGATGTCGGGATCTACGGTGCGTAGCGTGGAGATAAACACAGAGTCAAACACGGCAGCGTCGCGTGTGCGTCCGGCGAGGACGTAACGGCTCTGCGCTGCTTTCGCCTCCAACACCTGGCGTTGCAATTGCAATGTATCCTGCCACTCCTTGGCGATGAACTTACGCGCTTCGATGCGTGCCGCTACGCTAGGGTCGGGCAAGTCATCTGTCTCTTGACTGTCGATGACAGACGCCTCCGTCTTAACAACATCATTCTCTTCATCCTGCAAGGTATGGCCCATGCACCCCGCCAACAACAACGCTACGCCGCAGAGTGTCAATACTTTTGTTTTTCTCATTTATTTGTAGTTGATACTTTTTCGGTTGAACATCGTCGCAAAGTTAGCTATTCCACACCGCTTTGCAAACTTATCCACCGACAAGTTTTGAACAATAGTGAACTTTCTCGCCTCTATGGTGTTGTCTCAAATGTAGGGCTGTGTTAGCCTTACTTTCAGGCATTACTAAAACTCAGTTTAATGAAAGACTAGCTTTATGAACCAAAAATCTACATTTAAAAAGGTATTCGCGGCTCTTTTTTTGTCCACCACAGCATTAGCCGCCAATGCCACCTCCTATCTAACGGAGAACTTTGATTATACCGTTGGAGACTTGTACAACCAAGGCGGATGGGTCAAGTTTGGAACACAAACGGAGAATCCCATCCAGATCGTCAGTGGCGGCCTCACCTACTCCGGTTACCAGGATGAAGCTGTGGGAGGCAGGGTGAGCATCACCAATCCCCAAAACAGTAATGAGCAGGACCTCCACAAAAGATTTACCGAGAATGACGGCATCTACTCCGGCGCTATCTATATGGCAGCGTTGATTAACGTCAAGAGCGTGGATGGCGATCAATTCATTCTCGCCTTTGATGGACGCACCAAAAACTCAGAGATAGTCGATGGTAAATCCACCTCTAATTATTGGCGTCTATTCCTTAGCAAAGGCACTGCAGACGACACCTTCAAATTTGGTTTAGCTAAAAATAAAGCGAGCATCACCGCCGCATCATCTACTGAATATAACCTCAACACCACCTATCTGGTAGTGTTGAAATATGAGTTTGTAGATGGCTCCCCCAACGATGTGTTCTCGCTCTATGTCAACCCTGCTACAGCAAGTGAGCCGACTACAGCAGATGCCTCAACATATGAGGGCACAGATGCCACTACTATCGCTAATGGTAGTAAGAGTGACTACGGCATCGGTGGCGTAGTTATCATGCAGAATGGCAGTGACGCAAAGGGCGGTCCGGAATTTGACCTCGACGCCATCCGCATCGCCGACTCATGGGCAGACCTCTTCAGTGGTGGCTCAGAAGGTGGCGAAGGTGGCGGTGGCGAAGTCACCACTACCTCTATCTCAGCTCCCGAAAGCGTTGATTTTGGCTATAGCGTCACCGGATATGCCTTAACGCAGACTATCAACGTGAAGGCTAAAGGCCTTACTGAGGGCATCACCCTCAGCACACCTACCAACAGCGTCTTCACCCTCAGCGCTGAAACTATCGACAAGGAAGCGGCTATGAGTGCTGCCGGTGCTGATGTGGTTGTCACTTTCAACCCGACTGCCGAAGGTGATTTCTCCGGCTCCTTCACCCTCACCTCAGAAGGTGCCGACACCAAGACTGTCAACATCACCGCAGGAGCTAGCGCGGCATCTGCCATCCCAACAGCGTCTGCGCTCAACAATCAAGCTGCCAGCGATGCACTGCTATTCAGATACTCCGGCAAAGCTATCGTCACATATATAGACACTACCAATAAGAAGGTTTACGCACAAGATATGACAGGCGCCTTCGCCATTGATTATCAATACGTAGAAACGGCAGGCGTGAACGTTGGCGACCAGATTACCAACGTGGTCGGTATGCGTCAAGACTCCTTCGGCGCTCCAGAATTCCTCTTGCCGGGACTTCCAATCCAGGTATTGTCAACAGACAACAGCAAGACACCTACCGAGGTGACACTCAGCGACATTCTCTCCGACCCGCTGTCGTATATCTATCGTTTGGTGACAGTCAGCAACGTCAAGATAGAGGCTGAAGAGGGCGCCACCTTCAGCACCTCAGGCCTTAACATCAGCGACGGCGAGAAATCGGGCAAACTGCTCCCATTCGCCAACAGCGACCTTATCGGCACCGCCGTTCCTACCGGAACTATCACACTGACAGGTATATGCCGTAGCGCCACCATCGCCTCCATCTCCCCGCGCAATACCGAGGACTTGCAGCTTGGTGCTCCCGCTTTTGATGTGACATTAGACTACACATACACAGGCGATCCCATCGCGCTCAACACACCTACCGTAGTGAAACGCTACAAAGTGGCTGCTGAGAACCTCACCACCGAGGCGCAGGTATATCTCACCGGCACCAACAAAAGTATGTTTAGCGTATCCACAGAGAGCATCGCCGCAGGCTCCAGCAACGTCACCGTAGAGGTCACCTACACCCCGACAGCTATCGGTAAGCACCAGGGCCGCATCAACTTCGACGTTACCCCAAGCGAGCTCAGCGGTGGCGAGAACTTCCAGTTCTACGCCTACGATCCCGAGAACCTCCCCACCATTACCGTCAACGACACTCCCGAGGAGTTCACCGCCAAACCGAGTGAGACTCAAGAGCAAAAAATCACTATCACCACAGCCAACTTCGTAGATTACGGCTCCATCAAAGTGATGGGCGACAGCAACGGCGCTTTCCGCATCAACAACACCATGCTGCTCAAAACTGGCGATACCAACCTCACTATCACTTTCGCACCTCTCGCAGAGGGTGAATACACCGAGCGCATCGAGTTCTCCGGTCTGATGGCTGAGACTCAATACCTCACCGTGACAGGTAAATGCGAAGGCGAGAAACCGGTAGAGACTACCGAGGGTGACGAGCTCAACCTCACTACCGAGAACCCGTTGACACTTCTCAACGAAGACTTCAGCGGCATCGGCGACAACAATAAGCCACTCTCACTGCAGGGATGGTGCAACGTAGCTGCCGAAGGTACCCGCGCTTGGTGGAACTACAGTTTCGCAGATGATGGCAACAAGGCCGCCAAGGTAACCGCTTACGATAGCAAAGTCGCTGCCGGCGAATCTACCGACTGCCAGATGCTATTGGTAACTCCTCCGTTGGATTTCGTCAACTCAGCATCTAAGATCCTCACATTCCGCGTGATGGGACACAACCTACTTGAGAATCAGTCTGACCTCCTCGAAGTGCTATACATGGATATGGCAGACGGCGAGCTCTACACTCAAGCGTTCAAGGATCTCAACATCCCCGCCACCGCCGACTATAACGACGAATGGATAGACTATGTGATCGACTTGGAGAACAGCGAATTGGCCGACGTCTTCTTCATCGGCTTCCGCTTCACCAGCTCACGCGGCGTGGATAACTCCGCTATCTACTACATTGACGACGTCACCTATGGCCGCACCGACGTGCCTCAGATCAAACCCGAGGTTACCGAGATGGCATTTGAGACAGAGCTCAACAAGAGCCACCAAGAGAGCGTTTACGTGAGAGGCCTCAACCTCACCTCCAATATCAAAGCATCTATCGGTGGTGACAACCCCAGCAAGTTCTCATTGGCTACCACTACTCTTCCCGCAGAAGGTGGTGAATTGCAATTCACATTCCTCAGCGAGGAGGTGGGCGTACACTCAGCATACATCGCTCTTGAATCGACAGGAGCTCCTACAGCGTATATCCTACTTACTGTCAACAATAAGCAAGGCAGCGGCATCTCTGCCATCCTCCCCGATGCCAACGGCAAATTCACCGTCGTTAACACTCAGGGTGTGACGCTGCTCCGCACTGCCAACGCTACCGAACTGCAATCTCTTGCTCCCGGCATCTACATCGTCAATGGCAAGAAATATGTAGTAAAATAGTTGAGTAGTATTAGATATTAGATATTAGATATTAGATATTAGATATTCAACAGACCATACAATATCCAATTATCATACACTTCTACAAACAAGGATAGCACCCGTGATGGATGCTATCCTTTACTTATTCTATTGAGTCTTATTTCAGCACTATTTGATCACTGCTTTAGCGATAGTGCCATCGGTGTAGCGTACCAGATAAATGCCACCTACCACGGGAGCATCCGCGCCAAGGGTTACGCCGGAGAGTGTCATATACTCCTTGACGGTCTTGTCGCCGTAGCTGCGTATGCTGTCGATGCTGTCGAGAGCATTCTTGACGGTAACGACTTTATCTATGCCGGGCACTGACAATGTCACCTTAG